>CAZDRW010000535.1:0-2964 GCA_964507555.1 uncultured Desulfarculaceae bacterium | reverse complement strand
AACACAAATATCCGGCGCTCTCACCAGGAGCTTTGCAGCTTGCGTCCGCTGAGCCAGGCCCAGCCGGCGCCGGCGGCCATGCAGATAAGTGGCATAACCGGGGCGCGCAAACGTCCATAGGCCGACGGCCCCAAGGCGATGCCGATGACGTAAAGTATTACCAGCCATAGCAGAACCTGGGCCCAAGCCCGGTTGCCTCCTTGCAATAAAAGTCCCAGCGAGATCAAGGCCCCGAAATATATAAGGATGAGGTAAAGCAGCGCTAAGGCGTGGGCCAGGAGTTCCCAGGGCCGCTTTCCAACCCATTTGGCAGCCCAGGCTCTGATGGGTAGACGGAAGAAGTCGCCCAAGGGACCGGAATCCGGTTTTAGGCCAAGATAGGTCATGAAATCGGGCACCAAAGGCACCAGGAGCATGGTCAGCGCACCGCGCGCCATGCCCTTAATTACCAATTCAGGATGGCTCTTTAGGACTTGGATGCTTTTCTCTTTATATATCCGCATCACCTCATTGGGCGGCAGGCCCTTGTCCTTGGGGCGGCCTAGTTCATCCAAGAGCTTGTTTTCGGCTTCCTGCCTGGTGAGGCCGTCCCGCATGGCCACCACCTCGGCGGCCCAGTATTTAAGCAGGTTCTCGCCCACGATGTTGCTGAGCTCGCTCACCCCGGCGACTTGATAATTGCGCAGCTGCCAACCGCCCACCGTGAGCAATACGGGCACCAGCATGACCACTACTAGGCCCAGGGCAACCATGAATTTCTTGCGCCCACGCCAAAGGGCCGCCAGCAGGAAAAGGGCGAGCACGGGGATGAGGTAATAGCTGACCGGCCTGGTCAGGGTGGCCAGGCCCAGGAAAAGGCCCAGGCCAAAGGCCAGCCCTATGCCGCGTGCCTGCAGGATAAGGCGCGAGCCGCACAGGGCCGCCAAGGTAAGCAGCAAGGTGAAAAGGCACTCCGAGAGCAGCTGTTGGGAAAAAAGAAAGCCGCTCAAATCCAGGGCCAGGAGCACAACGCCCAGGCTGGCCGCGGCTGGCCCCCAAACCTGGCGGGCCAAGGAAAAGGCGGCGGCCAGGGTGAAAAGGCTCAACACCACCTGGGCGGCGGCGATGGCCAAGGGATTGGGGCCGGTGAAGAATTCCACCCCGGCGATAAGGGCCGGGTAGCCCGGGGTGCGCACCAGTTCGGGCTGATCCGGTGCGGCCGGGCTGCGGGAAAAGCTGCCTGTGGCCAAGAGGGCACGGGCCGGCCCCAGGTAGCTGCCGCTGTCCTTGGCCATGATGCGCTGGGGGTCAGCCTGGTAATTTACAACTAGAACGCTCATGCGCAGCAGCAAGGTCAAAAGCAGGACCAGCCACAAGATGCGCCGACCGGCGGGTGACAGGTGGTTTTGGCCAAGCTGGGTCATGGGGCAATCCGGCAGGGGTGAGAGCGCCAGGGCAAGGACTTGGCCCAATCTAATGGAACGCGGCCCGGAGTGTCAATGACCTAGACCGGCGATATGAAGGGAAGCGATTGGAGTTTTGCCGGGTCCCGGCTTGACTTTCCCTGGTGACTAGCGTAAGCAGCCTGAAGTAGTAAAGGAAAGGCACATGAGCATAGAAAAGGTCGACTTTTACCGGCATGGCCTGGGGCGGGACGAAACCAAGGCCTTTGAAGAGGTTTTGGCCTCCCTGTTCCTGACCACCGGCCCGGTGTGCGCCCGCTTTGAACAAGCCTTGGCCGCCTATCTTAACGCCGACCATGCGGTGGCCGTATCCACCGGCACCGCGGCCTTGGAATTGGCTTTAAAGGCTCTGGACATCGGCCCCGGCGACCAGGTGATCACTACGCCCATGACCTTTATCGCGACTTCTAACGCCTGCCTATATGTGGGAGCCGAACCGGTTTTCGTGGATGTGGAACCGGCAACCGGCAATGTGGATGCGGGGCTGGTGGAGGCCGCCATAACGCCGCGGACCAAGGCGGTGCTCCCGGTGCACCTTTACGGCGCCATGTGCGACATGCGCTCCCTGCGCGATATCTGCGACCGGCGCGGCTTGAAGCTCATTGCCGATTGCGCCCACGCCCTGGAATCCAAACGGGACGGTTTGGGCAGCAGCGACTTGGTTGACGCGGCCTGCTATAGTTTTTACGCCACCAAGAACCTTTCTTGCGGTGAGGGCGGTGCGGTGACGACTCCTTATGCGGAAGTGGCCGAGCGCCTCAAAATCCTGCGCAACCATGGCATGAGCAAGGGAGCGGCCGATCGTTACGCAGGCTCCTACCAGCATTGGGACATGGTGGAATTGGGCCGCAAGGCGAATTTGCCTGATTTGCTGGCCGCGCTCCTCCTGCCCCAGTTGCCAAAGCTGGATCAGCGCCTGGCCAGGCGCGAGTCAATCGCCAAGCGCTATGAGCTGGCTTTCGGGGCCATGGCTGGGGTTGACTTTCCGCGAGTGCCGGAGGGCGCGGTTAGCGGGCGCCATCTTTTCACCATTTGGGCTAAACGCAGGGACGAGTTCATGCAAGCCCTGCAAAAACGCGGCATCGGAGTGGCGGTGAATTACCGCGCGGTGCATTTGCTCTCATACTACCGCCAGCGTTTCGGTTTCAAGCCGGGTGATTTTCCCAAGGCCGAGCGCATCGGAGATAGCACCATAAGCCTGCCCATGTATCCTAGTCTCAGCGATCAGGAGGTGGCGCGGGTCATTACAGCGGTGGGCGAGACCGCCCGCGAACTTGGCCTGCATGCATAATCAAGCGACAGACCACAGAGAATGAGGAAATTATTTGCCGTGCTGCAAAAAGGCTTTAGCAATGCCGCCACTGTCCAGCAGTAAAGACATAGAGGCCGCCTATGCCTAACACCCGGCGCTGGCTTTGGTCGATCCTGGCCCTGGCTCTTGTTATCCGCCTGGGTTATGTCTACGTGCAGCTCAACCACAACCTGTTTCATGTGGCCACCTTCGCGCCGGATTCTGAGCGCT
>CAZDRW010000534.1:0-2964 GCA_964507555.1 uncultured Desulfarculaceae bacterium | reverse complement strand
AATCCACACCTTGCCGTAGGGTCCATCAAAGCTGATGCCCTTTAAAGCCGCCGCGATCTTTTTGGGATCGGTACTGCCCGCCTTCTCGATGGCGTTGAACAGGTTCATGGCTCCCACATAGCTGTGAGCCGCCGCGTCGCAAGGAACCGCCTTGTACATTTTGTAGTACTTTTCGTTCCAAGCCTTGGCCTTGGCTCCATATTTGGGATGGTTCTCCAGATCCCAGGAATAATCACTGGCCCCGAAGATGCCGGTGCCGTTATCACCCGCGTTCTCCAGGTCCATGGCGCCGGGAGCCGCGCCGCTCACGATGCGGCAGGTCTTGGTGAGGCCGAACTCGGCAGCCTGGGTCACAAAGCGCGGGATGACGTCGGTGATCAGCGCGATGTAGATCGCGTTAGCCCCGGAGGCCTTGATCTTGCTGATGTAGGAAGACCAGTTCTTGGTCTTGATGGGGGCCTTGTCGTAGTCGGGATTGACCACATTGATGCCGCTTTTCTTGGCCAGGGTCACGAAGCGGTTACCGGCGTCATGGCCCCATGCATAGTCATGGACCAGGACATAGTACTTGCGCTTCTTTAAGTCAGGCGTGGCGAGGATACCTTTTACGTTACCTTCGGCGGTCTGGTCGTTAGCCAGCTGACCGCTGCGGAACACCAATGGATGCAGGCCGTAAAACTTGGTGGTCATAACATGGGTGGATAGAAACGGCACATTAAGCTTGTCGATGTTCTTGGCCAGGGCCAGGCCCACGCCGGAACTGAACACGCCGACCAGGGCCACGCACTTGTCATTAAAGACCAACTTTTCAGCCTTCTGCACCGCGATCTGAGGCTTGACCTGGGTGTCTTCCACCACGAGCTGGATTGGCCGGCCCAGAAGCGTCTTTTTCTCCTTGGCGGCCATGTCGATCCCGTTGTTCATTTCCTTGCCGCCATTGGCGACAATGCCCGTAAGCGGTACAAGCACGCCGATTTTTACTGGCTCGGCAGCAAATGCCGGAGCCATTAGCATTAAGCTTAAAGTCAAACAGAGTGACAGGATTGCTAGTTTCTTCATTCTTAGTCCCCCTCCCTTACGGTTTAGCCAAGCTAAGGGGCTGTTTAGTGTCAAACCACCCAAAACCACGTACTCAAGAGTTCTCAAAACCTCCTTTCAAGTCCTAAGGGTTAGGTTGATGCTCTTGGGTTTTTATAAGGCCTACCCCTTCCCTCCCAAACTTAAGGGGGATTGCGGCCCGGGCTACCTAGCCTTTATCCTCCAGCACCTGGACCACCAATTCGGTCAAATCCATGAGCTTCATGGAACTGCCGATCTGTTTGGCTCCGGAGTTTAAGTTGTAGTGGCAGAAAGGGCAGATGGAGACCATGTTGTCCGCGCCGGTGGCCATGCCTTCGCTGATGCGCTTGCCGGCGTTTTTTGTGGCCCATTCGCCGAAGCCGGTCATGACGCCGCCGCCGCCGCCGCAGCAATAGGAGTTGCCCCGGATGCGCTCCATCTCCACCAGCTCCACGCCGGGCAGCGCCTGTAGCAGTTCTCGGGGCTGGTCGTAGAGGCATTCCTCTTCGCTCATGCCCAGGTAGGCTCCGGGCCACAGTTCTTTGCCCTCTTTGTCGATTTGGAATTTGTTCAAATGACGGCCAGTATGGCAGGGGTCGTGATAGGTGACCTTCATGTTGAGATCGCCGGAGAATTTCAGCTTGCCTTCTTTCCACATACGGTTCAGGAGGTCGGCGGTGTGAATGACTTCCAGGCCGTCCATGATCTGTGCATAGTCCGAAGACAGAGAATAGTCCTTTTTAATGGCTCGGTAGCAGCCGGCGCAGGAGGTGACTATGGTCTTGACTCCGCGCTCCTCCTTCATCTTTTTGAACAACGCCAGGTTTTCGCCCGCCACACGCTTGAACTCGCCGGCGTCGCCCACCCTCATAGCGGTGGAGCCGCAGCAAATCTCGCTTTCGCCCAGGCAGCCGAAATCCAAGCCCAGGTTCTGGAAAATTTTGGCAGTGGCCACGGGCACCGAGCGGGCCTGCTGGTTAAAGGCACCGGTGCATCCCACGTAATAAAGATACTCGGCCGGCTCCTTGTTGAGGTTCTTGATGGGCTGGCCTTCTTTTTTGAATTGCCGCATCCAGTCGGTGCGCAGGCGGCGAGGCCCCTGGTAGGGGTTGTTATAGCTTTTAAGCGACTGGGTGAGGTTCTTGTGGAGAGGCAGGGGGCCGGCCCCATCCTCCACCGCTTTACGCCGCATGGCCTCTATGATTTCTGGGATGTAAGGCTTGTGGTCCAACTGGCACTGGCTTTGGCAGCCGGCGCATACGGTGCATTTATATATGGCCTCCAGGAAGTCATCGTCCCACTCCAGGGTGCCGTCAAGGATTCCCCGCGCAAAGGCGATTTTGCCCTTGGAAGACATGTTGCCCTCGAAGCCGAACTCCTCGCCTGCCGGGCAGATGGGCTGGCAGGTGGCCGGTGGACCGAAATCGTAGGCCACCTTGCAGGTCCCGCACGCAGTGCAACGCCATATAAAATGTTCCAGCTCCTTTAAGCTGGGGATTTCCCATTCCATGTGTATCCTCCCGCTCGCAAAGCTCGATTGATATCGCTATATGCCCAACTTGCCAGGGTTCATGATGTCGTTGGGGTCCAGGAATTCCTTTACGCGCTTTAACAGCATCAGGTAGCCGGGATGGGCCCTGGCGTTTATCTCCTTGGCGAAGTCCACTGGCGGCTTGTAGGGGATGCCTCCCTCGTCCAGGTCTACCCTCAAGCACTCGACGATGGCCTGGCGAGCGTTTTCGGTCTCCTCGGCGCTCTGCTTGTTGAAGGGGATCATGGCTCTCAACATCCCGTAGTGCACGCCGCGATACATACTCATGCGGACCGAGGGAGAGAGGTTGTGCTTGATCAGGGTTTCCCTCCAGCGGGTATAGACCGGAGCCCATTTCTTGGCCGGCGTAATGG
>CAZDRW010000533.1:0-2974 GCA_964507555.1 uncultured Desulfarculaceae bacterium | reverse complement strand
GGCTTGGCTTATGCGGCGGCCCGCGTCCGGGCCAACCGTCTGGCCTACCTTGTCCGGTTTTTGCCCATTATTTTTCCCGGCTATATAACTATTCTTCTTCTTCTTAAATTAGTAGTAATACATAGGCGCGGTGGACTCGGTGGAAACGGCCGCCTGGTCATGCGTGCGGGGCCATGGGGGCGGGTACAGGGCTTGCAATAAGTTTTCCACCGGTTTTCCAGTTTTCCACTGGTGGACCGGGGCGCGGCCTTCAGTCTCCACCATTACTCCCCCGGGGTTCGGCGGCAACGCCCCCCTCCCTGAGGATTCTTTCCAAGGAGCGCACCCTTTCGGCCTCCTCCACATCTTCTTGCAGAAGGCCCTCCATTTTTTTAACGCCCTTGACCACGGTGGAATGGTCCTTGTTGCCAAAGGCCTTGCCGATCTCGGGAAAAGAGGCCCTGGTGAGCTTGCGGGCCAGATACATCGCCACCTGACGGGGGTGGGTAACCTCGCGGGTCTTGCGCGAGCTTTTTATGTCTGCCACCTTTATGCCATAGTTGCGCGCCACGGTGCCCATCACGTCGTCCAGGCCGACTTGGCGCTCGGCCAGCATGGGCCCCACCACTCGGCGCACCAAATCCAGGGTGACTTCCACGCCCTGGAAATTGCTCACCGCGATGATGCGGGTGAGATAGCCTTCCAAAACCCGCACATTGCTCTCGGGCTGCTGGGCCAGGAAAAAGCAGACCTGATGCGAGAGGTCCACCCCGTGCTCGGCCGCCTTGGCCTGTAGGATGGCGACCTTGGTTTCTTCGTCCGGCGGCTGCAGGTCGGTTATAAGCCCCCATTCAAAGCGGGTCTGCAGGCGCTTTTCCAGGCCGGGAATGTCCCGGGGCATTTTGTCCGAGGTGAGGATTATCTGCTTGCCCGACTCGTACAGCGCGTTGAAGGTGTGGAAAAATTCTTCCTGGGTGCGTTCGCGGCCGGCCAGGAACTGGATGTCGTCCAAGAGAAGGCCGTCCACCAGGCGGTACTTGTCCCGGAAAGCGTTGACCCCGTCAAAGCGCACGGCTTGCAGAAGATCGTTGGTAAAGGCCTCGGTGGAGCAATAGACCACTTTATAGGCTGGAAAGCGCTTCAGGATATGGTTGCCCACCGCGGTGAGGAGATGGGTCTTGCCCAGACCGGCGGCCCCGAAGATAAAAAGCGGATTATATTGGCGGCCAGGATGATCGGACACCGCCTGGCAGGCGGCGTGAGACAACTCGTTGCAGGGGCCCACCACGAAGTTTTTAAAGGTGTAGCGCGGCGCCAAGGGGCTAACCGGCTCCGCCTCCACCGGATTCAGATCCAGCGCCCCCAGTTCCGCGGGGTCTGGGGAGGCAAGGCTGGCCGAGCCGCTGGCCAATTCGAAAGTCACCCCCATGCCGCGGCCCAGCGCCTCGGTGAGCGCCCGGGCCAAGAGATCCTGGTGACGCTCCTTGATCCACTCGCTGTAAAAATGGTTGGGCACCACCAGGATTGCCTGGTTGTCCTCCAGGCGAAAAGCCAGCGGTCGGAACCAAGTTTCAAAATCATGGGCCGACATGCCCGCCCGCAAACGCTGGCTTATTTCAGACCACAGCCGGTCGGCTCGCTCTGGCGTTTGGCTTGGTTGCCCGTTTGATTGATTTTCTGGCGGCAAACCTGTGCGGACCCCCTCTCAAGGGCTTCGGATTGTGTTGAACTTGGCCCTGATTCCGTTAACATATTATCGTTAAGCAACTTGGGCTGGCAAGTACTTGAAGCAAAAGCGCCGCTGGCGACAGTTCAAACCGCTTGACAGCCTCTGTGCATTAATTTAAGGTTATGATGAAAATTACCAAATAGTTACATCACTTGAGCCGGTTGGCGACGAGGGCCGGCTTTTTTTCGGCGAAAGACCCAAACAAAGGAGACAGCCTTGGCAATCAATATAGCAGTGGCCGGCAAGGGCGGAGTGGGTAAAACCACCACCGCCGGTCTTTTGGTGCGTTATTTGGTGGAAAAGGGCAAAAAGCCGGTCTTGGCCGTGGACGCGGATTCCAACACCAATTTAAATGAGGTGCTGGGCCTGGAGGTTGAATCCACCCTGGGCGAGGCCCGGGAGGAGATGAAATCCACCGCCGCCCAAAACCCCAACCTGACCAAGGACATGCTGATCGAAATGCGGGTTAACCAAGCCCTGGTAGAGGCAGAGGGCTTTGACTTGATCGCCATGGGCCGCCCCGAGGGCGCGGGTTGCTATTGCGCGGCCAACCATCTTCTCACCGCCTCCATGGACAAGCTGGCCGACAACTATAAATACCTGGTAATTGACAACGAAGCCGGCATGGAGCACATCAGCCGGGTGACCACGGCCCGCATAGACCTCTTGTTGGCCATTTCCGACCCTTCGCGGCGCTCCCTGACCGCCGCCAAGCGGGTCATAGATTTAGCCAAGGAAATGAAAGTGTTGGAAGGCAAAAGCTACCTGATAATCTCCATGGTGCGCGGCGAGCCCTCTCCGGAGCTTTTAAAGGCGGTGGAAGAATTGGGCCTGAATTTGGCCGGTTGGGTGCCCGATGATCCGGAGTTGGCGGGCTGGGACCTAAGCGGCAAACCCATCAGCCAATTGCCCGACGAAAACCCCGTAAAGTCTGCGGCCTATGGCATTTTTGACCGGGTTACGGAAGGTATCTAATCGGTTTGGTCTGAATAAACAATATATTAGATCAATGGCTGTGCAATTAAATGGTTTTTTCTTGACACCCTATTCGTCTTGTAATAGCGTGATGGCGTTTTCGGTATAAGTCAGTAAGAGAACTTTTTTTTCGGCGGACTATGTACCAGCCCTCACAAGAGGCGCCCTAAGACCCGCCGCCGGGCCAAGTTCCGGCGGCCGCCTGTGGTGGAGGCTGTGCTCACTCACCATGAAGGTGACCAAACCTCTTAACTTGGGAGGAAGTTGCTGTGGCGTTTGAACTTCCCAAAA
>CAZDRW010000532.1:0-2977 GCA_964507555.1 uncultured Desulfarculaceae bacterium | reverse complement strand
GATTGGAGCTTGGCCCATGGAAAACGCCGAACTGAACCAGGTGCTGGAGACCTATTTGCGGCCGCTGACCTTTCCGGTGGCGGCCAAGCTTTTGCCGGAGGCCGAGGCGCCCAAGGGCTTCAACCGGCCCAGCCAGACCATGGGCCATCGCCTCAACCTTTGCCAGGGCACCAACTTCGCCCGGCGCTATGGCTGGCGCATGGCGTTTTTGGAAAGCGACATGGCTTGTCCGCTCTCGGTGCCCATCTTCGGCTTCAAGCCTGATCCCGACTTCGTGACCAAAGGCGAGCACATCTATCCTGACTTCACCGATGATCTTGAAAAAGCAGCCAAGACCCAGGCCGCCCAGCCCAAGGCTTCAGTAGGCTCCATCGGCGCAGTGCTCTTGGGGCCCTTGGCCAAGGTGGATTTCGAGCCCGACGTGGTATTGGTCTATGGCGCGCCCGCCCAGATCGTGCGCCTGGTGCAGGCCGCGCTCTATCACCACGGCGGGGCCATTGAGAGCCGCTTTTCCGGGCGCTGCGCCTGCGCCCAGGAGTTCGTCTATCCTCACCAAAGCCAGAAATGCAACGTGGTGATGCCGGCCCAGGGCGAGCGCATGTTCGCCATGACCGCGGACGACGAAATGTGCTTCGCCATCCCCAAGGCGGAGTTTGAAAACGTGGCCGACGGACTCACCGTGACCCACAAGCGCGGAGTCTCCCGGGTGCCCACCCCGTTTTTCGGCATGCGCATGCGGCCCCAATTCCCCGAGCGCTACGGCGGGCTGGAGGAATACTGCGGCACCAAGGATAATTAGCAGGTCAGGCCGGCGTTAATTGTTTAAGGCGGGGGCTCGTAAACCGAGCCCCCATTTTAGTATTAGGGCACCAGCTTGAAGTAAACCGTTTTGCTCCACTTTTGCGAAGCGGGCGTGCTGATGCGCGCGCGCACTTGGAAATTGCCGTGCTTCAAGGGGACGTTTATCATCGCGTAGTGGTTGGTTACCGGCGCGGTCACGGTTTTTTTCAGGTACTGCACGCCGGGCCAGAGCTTTTCTGTGATCTCAAAGGTCACCACTGGCTGGGTTGCGGCAAGGCTGGGAGTGGGCAGATAGACCTTGGCCCGAAACAACGAACTGGTGCCTTTAATTACTTGGTCCTTGCTGGGGATGGCGATCTCCGGCACGGCCAGGGCCTCGACCTCCTTTACAAGCTGGGTCCTTTGCGCCTGCGATAGCAGGGGAGGGGTGAAGGGCCTGGCCTTGGGCCAGCCGCCTTTTGGCGTGTAATTGCCGATCTGGGTGCAATTTATATTGGGATTGAGCCAGGGGTCGTCGTCGCATTTGCATAGATAGCTGGTATTGGACTTGAACTCGCTGCCTTCGTAATGTCCGCCAACTTCCGCGGCGGCCCGGGAACCATAGTTCCAGTCGGCCTTCACCGCAATGGAGCCCGAAGGACCGGGACCGGGGCAGGCGGCCGCGCTGCTTTCGGGCTGGTATGCAATGTGCCCGATAAACTCATACGACACCGTGGCGGGACGCACCTTTGCCACCTTGAAGGTTTCCATCTTGAACTTGGCGAAACATTCCGGCGGTTTTTTGCCTTCGGTGTCCAAACCCATGCCCCAGGCGGTCGGGGGGGTGCCCAACAACAGGCAGGACATGACAAAAACGGCGAGAACCGAAAGAGACTTTTTGAAGAGGCTCCAACGGGAACAGCAGACAGTGATTGAAGTCATGGCGACGATCCTTTCACTTCCAGTAAGGTTTTGAAACCAGATCCATTGGCGGCAGACCTAGGGCGGGCTCGGCCAGACCCGGCTTAGATGATGCGAAAAAGCGGCGTCCGCAGCAATTGCCGCAATCAGCCTGCCGGGCCTGGGCAGAGCCAGGCCTGATGAAAGCCACGCTTAGCTATCGCTTTATCTTTTAAGGTGCGCAGAATAGGCGCATGGCCGCGCTTTCCGGCAAGAATGCCGGAGACGGGGTTGCTGCAGCCAGATTAGGTAACCTCCCTCCCCCCAGGGCGAGGTTTCCAACAAGTGCTCTTAGAAACAATATAAGCCCAAGCGGCCGGCTGCAACAAGATAGGGTTTGCTGGAAATTGGTTGAAGGTAACCGGTGCTGCTGGCACCTCAGTTGGGTTGGTCAATAAAACAGGGCCGGCCCGAGGGCCAGCCCTGATCTATAGCTTGCGCGGCGCAATTAGCAAACGTTATTCTTCTAAAAGAAGCTGCTCCTCGCCATCGTCGCCCTGCTTGACGCTGGAACCCTTGTCCGCTCCGTCCAGCACCTTCACCAGATCTTGCACGACCTGGCCCAGGATGGCCGCCTGATCGCTCAGTTCACTGGCCGCCTCGGCGCTGTTGCTGGCTTCGGAAGCGTTGCGTTGGGTCACGGTTCCGACTTGGGTGAGGGTGGTGGAGATCTGCTCCAGACCGGTGCGCTGCTCGCTGGAAGCGGCAGCAATATCCTTGACCAAGTTGGCGCTCTTTTGAGAGGAGTCGGCCACTTCGCGGAACTCGGTTTCGGTCTGGTCGACCAGAGTCACGCCCGCCTTGACCTTGCTAAGCGCGTCCTGGATCAGATCCTGGGTGTTGCGAGCGGCCTCGGCCGCACGCATGGCCAGATTGCGCACCTCATCCGCCACCACGGCGAACCCGGCTCCGGCCTCTCCGGCCCGGGCAGCCTCCACGGCGGCGTTCAAGGCCAGCAGATTGGTTTGGAATGCTATTTCGTCGATGGTTTTGATGATTTTACTGATTTCCTCGCTGGTATTCACCATCTGAAGATGTTCCAACCGGGAAGTTAATTTTATCAGGAATTCCCGCAAATAATCATTTAATATCACACTTACTGTATCTCGCTGATAACGATGCATATATATCAAAGCATTAAAACTGCCATTGGGGCTGGAAAACTGCCAGTAAATAGGACGATTCTTATATTGCCTCACATGGTCTTTATAAAAGTCTTTCAAAAAATAAATTCTCA
>CAZDRW010000531.1:0-2977 GCA_964507555.1 uncultured Desulfarculaceae bacterium | reverse complement strand
CAAAACCTAATGGTCAACCTCTAACTTATTTTTCCCGTCCACCCTGTGCCACTTTCGCTGACGATGAACAACCAACTAGACGTAAAGGGAAATTATTTCTTGGTCTGGTAAGGTTCCACTAGCAGATAGTCCCCATAGGATTTTTCTTTTCCATCCTCTTCAATTAAACAACCATGGGGGTGCAGTTTGCCCAGATGTGTTAATCCGTCCCTTTTCACAATGCATAATGACTGAAAGCCATATTTGCTGGTCATACCGCCTTGCACCACCGTGGTGCTGTCTACGTTTCTGGAAGCGACTTTTAAGTGGACATTTGCACTTCCCGTCAAATATTCGTAGTCCGCCACCGACAGCACCGTCCCGCCCCAGGGAATGTAGCACCTACCCTCACGCACTTGCCCGAGGTGAACGCCATCCGATAGACGCGCGCGGCAGGGAGCCATCCCTTTAATGGTGAAAGCCTTTTGGCTCACGGGCCCGCCACCAAGCTGTATCGTCTGTTGCCAACATAGGCCTGGAAAAAGACAGGGCCTCGCCACTTGCGAATTATTATCTAACTCCCGGCTCCGCCCTGCACCAAGAATAAACAAGCGTCCAGGCGAACCGGGCACTCCAATGCTTTTGCCGGAAAGCACCCGTGCGGCTGGTGACCAGGCAGCTTCGAAACTCCCCAAGCGGGAGTTGGGGCCGGCGTAATAGAGAAGGGCCCATCGGACTGCGTTGGAGGTGTCTTCTGTAAGATAGGCGACATTCTGCTTGGAGTTCCAAGATCTAATGCCCGGTTTTACCGCTTCCGGCGGTACTGACCAGGCAGAGCGGCTACGCAACTCCCCAAAGAACTCAATGGGGCGGCTTGCCGGAAAAGCTCCTGCGTTTCGGCGAGCATAGCGAACCAAGTCTGAGGCCAGGCTTTCGCCTGATTTGGCAAACTTGGCGTACTCCCACTCCCACCTGGCCGACTCCAATCCCACTATCAGCAATAATGCCGCAACCATGAGCCATAAGCGCCGCAGGCAGGGCCTGGCTTCGGGTGATGTGGAACCATTGACCAGAAAATATTTTAACGGGTTCTGGCCACGCGCGGCTGCGGCGCTTATAAACATAAAGACCAATACTGACAACGGATACCAGGTGCGAGGCAGCAAGAGAGGCATGAGCAGGCCCGTCAAACTGCCGAAGATGTCGGCGAGCGACAACACCATGGTCATCGCAACCACAACCCGCAGCGCATTGTGTATCAGATGTCCACTGCTGGTAATGAATCGCGCCTGGCTGGCCAAGCCTGCCGCCACCATGGCGGGGAACAGAATAGCGGGCAAATCAGCCGGCGACCTGCCCGGCCAGAAAGCCATACCCCAAAGCAGTGCCGCCCCGGCCGCCAAATGCCACGGCTCCCGGGTTGCCATCATGGGAGCAGCCAATAAAAGCCCCGCTCCCATAAACAAACCTGGTGCCAGAAGTTGACCGAAGGTCGACGCCGATAGGGGAAAAGGCTCCGGCCACAGAACGTGAATCAAATTGTTCCATAGCCAAGTCAGACGTACCGGAGACTCGGGAGAAAGCCAACTCGGCTCGCCTGGCAGCAAATTGCTGACGTAATGATTCATCCAGGGCAAGTGGATCAGGTTGTGTGAGATATGATCCAAGGCGTACCATCCACCCGCTGAGGGCGAATAGAGAAGGTCGGGCAGCATAAATCCGGCCGCGGCGCTAAGCAGCATGATCATGACAGCCAGCCAACGCCCGCGCAGGAGGAGTGGGGCCAAGAGTGCAAGACACGATACCTGCATGGCCGCAGCCAAACCCCAAAGGCAGGCGCCTAAACCGAGGCGGCCATTCTCCATCAACCGCAATCCAAGCACCACTGCCGCCAGTGCCCAGAGCGCCGTGAAGCCGTACCAGCAGGCGGCCGCAACTCCACCAGTTGCCCAAAGCAACCACCAAAGCCAAGCACTGCCGTCAAAACCTTTCGCCAAAATTTTTCTAATCTGGATTACGAGCCACAACAGCAAGGCAGTGTTGAGCAACGCCATGATCACCGCTCCCCATGAAATGGGCAGCCAAGCAAGCCAGGCTCCGAACAGAACGGCTAGCGGAGTCACGGCCAGCGCCCGGCCGCTACCTGGAACTATCAGCCATTCTCCCCGCAACAAATGGAGCGTCGCCCCTCTAAAATCCTCGATGTTTTTCAGCCACTCTTCAACTACTCCCGGCAAGCAAACCGCAAGAACAAAAACCAACCCTGTCGCCAGGCAACAAACCAATGGGGTCGAGGGACGCCATCGGATCAGTCTTTCCTGGATGACCAACCCGTAACGATCGGCAAAATAGCCCAGAATCCATCCCCAGCCAGCCCCCCATGCAAACCCGGCCAGCACATCGCCAGGGTAATGCAACCCCATGTACACCCTGGCCAATCCCACAATTACGGCCAATGCCGCCATGAGCAAACCGGCCCTCGGCAGGAAGAAAAGCAGGAAAACCGCAGCGCCCATGGTGTTGGAGGCATGGGAGGAGGGGAAACCAGCCGCAGACAAAGCTTGCAACAAATGCTTATTGGTTATTGTCCAGATTCCGGATTGCCATAAGTGCACATTCCCCATCACCGCGAAAGGCCTAGGCCGCGCCAACATGGGGCGCAACCAATTGCCAATCAGGAAGTCTGTGAAAAAAATAAGAATTAAAAGCCCGACTGCTACTTGCCAGCGCTTCGGATATCGGATCACCAGCAGCCAAATGGCTAGGGCAAGCAGAGGAACCAGAGGGACCAAATCGCTGAACCAGGGCGCGAGGTAATTCAACCAGGAGCTTTGCCAGCCCTGATTGATCATCGCAAAGAGACCGTTGTCCAGTTTGATCAGGGTGCTCATTTAGCTTGGCCTGATGGTCATAAATATCAACATAGGTCACCAGAAAAGAGCTTGCTGTAAAACGTACGATATGTGGCAGGGAGAGAGAAAGGCATCAAAAAAACGTA
>CAZDRW010000530.1:0-2980 GCA_964507555.1 uncultured Desulfarculaceae bacterium | reverse complement strand
GTCACCTGCACCTGAAGCAATTAATCCGGAGAAAGATTCGAACATTATCTAATGCAAAAATATTTTGCGGTAACCTAGATACACGGCATATTTCTTCCACAAAACCGCCGCGGCACAGCGCCCCAGCAACTAATAGCTTCCGCCGTAGCCGGTCACCTCGACTAGCGCCTTGCCAATATTGCAGGTGAACACGAGCTTATCAACCTTGCTGCCTGACTTCTTAAGGGTGAGGCGGGCTGGGTTGGGGCCCATGACGTTGACCGGCTGATCGTAGGTGGACTTGCCCGATTCGCCCGCGAAGGTGATGGTCACCTTAAACATGGCCAGCGCGCCGCTGGTGGACCGGATCGACACCTCCACTTTGTCGGCATTCAGGTTGTCCAGGGTCCAGGGCGAGCCGCCGGCAGCCACTTCCTGGGTCCAGGCCGCGGCCGTTCCAGCGAAAGCCAAGCCCAGCATCAGCGCGAAAACAAAAGCCGCCATGGCCTTTCGATTCAACTTGTTCATTGTTTTCCCCAGATCCAAGATTATGCGGCCGCCGCCGCGTTTCCACTTCTATTTGCCTTTTGGCCGCATCGCCGGTCACAAAACTGCAAAACACTTAAGCCATAAATCCTGCGCGTCATGGGCCCACCACGGTCGGTCGGTTACAGTGGGTGAAAAGACACCGGCGCCATGGCCTCGAGAATGTCGCCGCCCTCAACCGGGACGGTTCAAACCAGACAACTTCCAGGCCTGGCGGTCAGTTTTGTTGCGCGAATATGATGTAGGCCGCATTCCCGCCGCCGCTAAAGGCACTGGATATCCTCCATCCCCGCGCCACTGCCAGGCCTTCGACCCCATACTTGCAGGTGCATTCCCTGGCGCTCCCTTCCGGGCCGGCTGCTCCGCAGTTGTCCAACAGCAGGACCAGGTCTCTGTTGCAGCTAAAGTTGCCCGCGGGCAAAACTGCTTTGGCGGGCTGGGCGGCCAGGATGGCGGCGCCCACCAGAGCGGTCATTAAAAACCCGGCCATAAAACTCAGGATACGTTTTGTGCTCATTGTGCGGCTCCATCGTATGCCCTACGCGACATTTTTAGCCTCACGGAATAATCGTCCACTTTGCTGACTTCGTTCATCAGCCAATGCCTGGCCTGATATTGGGTTTTTATCCGGATTCTACAGCGGGCATCCGCGTCTTTGGTGATATCTACCTTGCTGGCGCAGGAACCGGAATCGGCCTCGGCCATGCCGGGAATTCCGGTGAGGGCCCACATCAGCCCCAGGCAGACCAGGCAACCGGCCAAGAAACTCCCGGTGCATACGAATTTCATTTCTCCTCCTCTTAACTTTAATGGCTGTGGGTGCCGAACCTGGCTTATCACCAGATTATGCGGCAATCACCACGCCTCTTCATTTTCAGGGCTTGCGGCGCTTCTGGCGCACCATGGCGCCCGTCCCGGTGGCGTCCGACACCTCACAACCTAAAGGAAGCCCGGCCTGTTAGTGCTGGCGGCAGAGATGAAAACCATGGGCCGGACCTGGCAGATAAAGGGCGGCCCCTTGCCACCGCCGCATCCCCGGCGCCTAGTCGATCCTGTTTCCGCCCGCCGGCGTTATATCGTTGTTGCACTGATTGACCACCCGAATCAGGTTGGCCTGAATCTGGCTGGAATTGATCCCGAATTCTGCGGCAGTCGCCGCTTTCAGCCTTTTATTACGTCGCGGGTCTAATATCCCGCAACTTCCTGCGTTCTCTATGGATTCCCGCCGATACCCCGCTGCTTCAATTCGGGGTAGTTTATCCTGGGCATAGTAGCCCTGTTTCTTTTCCCCTGTCAAACTAGTTCGCGCCCGTTCAGGCAGTGCCCAGCGCTTCTTGGTGGTGATGCGCCAACGTTAATCAAGAAGCCGCATGCACCCGCCAACGTCTGCCATGGCAAGAAATCCGCGACCCAGCCTCAAGGGATTGGCTTATTCATCATAGCCCATGGTCTCGCGCACCTGGCGGAACTGGGCCCTGATCCTTCCCGCCGAAACTCCCATGACGATGGCTTGCACCGCGCCGATCTCATCATCGCCGAGCCCGTTTTCCTTGGCCACGCCGAGGAAATGCTCCATTCAGGGATAGCAGCCAATGGCAAAAGCGGCGGCCATCTGGATCATGAGCGTGGTTTTGGCGTCCAGGATTCCGTTATCCGCGGTGGCCTTAAAAAAACCTTCATAGGCCTGATTTAGCTTTTCCGGCAACACGTGAATTCCTTTCCCAGGGGTTAGCCTAATAGCGGCATTGTATATATGCGTAGCCGATGCAGCCCTTGGTGCAGATTTGGTTGTTGCCCATATAGGCGGTGCGGAAATTGCGGCCCCTGGCCACGTTGTCGGTTTTCCAGCCATAGGCGCCCCTGCCAAAGCCCACGGCCCGGCAAAAGGCATCGGCCGGGTCCTTGCCCGGATAGTTATTGCCAGGTGTTTGAGTCAAGCGGTAATCCACCGGGTAGTTGGGCTGGCGGGGATGCCTGGGATACCTGTACAGGCGGTAGGTCTGCCCCCGGATCACGGCCCGGAAGGGATGGGGGCCCGGAGCCCAGTCGCAGGTGCTGGAGCCGCTGATGGTGCGACCGTCTTCCGAGATTTCGGCGGTGTAGCGGCACTTTTTCCCCCGGGTGGGCCCGATGGTGTCGGTGCGCACTATGGTCACCCGGTTGGTGGTGGTGAAGTTCACGATGATATAGGCGGCCGCCTGCCCATAACGGGGATGGGTCCAGCGGGCGTCAAAGGCGTTGCTGTTGCCCCGCCGGGTCCAGGTGCCCCGCCATAATTCCGGCGTACTATCCTCCCAATAGCGGCCCAGATCGGGAAAGGCGGCCATCGCGCCAGAAGCGAGGGCCAGGGTGAGCATGAGGGCTGCGAACAAGGCCGCGAGAATCGCCTTGCCCGGGCTGCCCGGCGTTTTGTCAGTTAGGTCTGTTGCTCTTGTCATGTCGCGCATCGTATCCT
>CAZDRW010000529.1:0-2983 GCA_964507555.1 uncultured Desulfarculaceae bacterium | reverse complement strand
GCGCGGAATTCCAGGAGATGGCCGATAAGATCAGGCGTGAGCAGGTCGCCGTGCTTGGCCAGGGTCCGGAGCACCCCCAGACCACCCTCCTGCCAGTAGTCAGCCACCAGGGTGGGCCTGCCGTGCTGGATCTTGAGCCAGCCCTCCTTGGCCAGCTGCTTCAGGGTCTCCCGCAAGGTGGGCCGGGTGACGCCCAGATGCTCGGCCAAGTCACGCTCGCTGGGCAGCTTGGAGCCGGGAGGCAACTCTCCCTCCAGGATGGCGGTGACTATGTTTTTCTCGATCTGGTCGGCGGTGTTCAAAACCGTCACCTTGCGAATCTCCATTTCACCCCCCCACTGGTAAGAGGTCATACCACTTACCATGATAGACTATTTTCCATTTCCCGGCAACCACAATTGGATAGAAACCCCTCGCGATGGTGGAGATCAATGGGAAGCGATATTGATGGTTTAAAGATTGACAGGCCGCGCGCCAAAGTCCTACCATTTAATAGGAGCCCGTCCCTTCCTCCAGCACTGCGGAAGCATAATCACAAAATTTTGCAAAGGAAAAGTCCCATGCCCCAGGACCTTGCCTTTCAGGACCGTATTCACCGAGAACATCCGGGAAGGCATTGCTTTGGCTGCGGCCCGGCCAACCAGGACGGCCTGCATTTAAAGAGCTATGAACAAGGCGACGAGTTGGTGGCCCGCTGGCAAGCCCAGGAATGCCACGTCTCCTATCCCGGCTACCTGAACGGCGGCATCGCCTCCACCTTGATCGATTGCCACGCGGTTTGCGCCGCCTTTGCGGCCGAGCTCAAAGACCTGGGCCTGGACCCCGCCGATCCGCCCGAGACTCTGCCCGTGGCCTGGACCAAGTTCCTCAAGGTTGAATTCATCCAGCCGGTCCCCATTTCTTCTGAATTGACCATCCGGGCCAAGGTAATCGCCAATGGCTCCAAAAGCCGTCGGGTCAAGTGCTCAATCGATGTTAATGACCATGAATTCGTCAAAGGCGAGGCTACCATCATAATGGTTCCGCCCCAATAAAAGGAATTAGGTCATGACCCAAAAAGCCGCCAGCTTGAGGCCGGAGCAAAGAGAAAAACTTTTGCGGGATCTGTGGGTGCTCAATGATGCCAGGTGGTTTTTGAAATCAGCCCTGGATCTGGGCCCGGAAGCCGCCAACAAGCTGAACCTCACGGTGGTGGACTCTTTCGGTAAAACCGAGATCGGCCGGCTCATGGTTGAAGCTGGTCTAGATCCCATCAGCGATATTCAAGGCTTCAAGGCGCTCCTGGAATTGGCCTCGGAGCTCTACTTCCCCCCAGACCATGTCTACGCATTCGAGGCCATCGACGAAAACACCCTGCGGGGTCATGTCTTGGAGTGCTATGTGTACAAGGCGGTGACCAAAGCCAACGGCACCGGCTTTTACACCTGCGCGGCCGAGACCAGGCTGGGCGCTTGGCTTGAGGGCTGCGGCCTCCACGGCCAGGTGACGGTGGATAGAGACACGGAATCATGCAACGGAAGCTGCTCGGTTACCTTCAGCATCGATTGGCGGCGCCCCGCCCTGGCTTGACCTTGGCGGCCCTTAGCGGCGCCAGGCTTAAACGGTTGGCACCTAAACCAGACGCTCCATAAAATAATTGCCGCGCCCGGAACTCCCCGGGCGCGGCAATTATTTCAAGGCTTGTTAGCCAGCTAAGCGTGAGGGCCTACCAACGGCCGCGGCCGCCACCGCCACCACCGCCACCGCCACCCCGGCGGTCGTTGCGCTCGCGCTCCTGGGCCTGATTCACGCGCAGGGCGCGCCCGTCCATTTCAAAGCCATTCAAGGCGTTGATGGCCGCATCGGCGTCAGCGGCATCCATTTCCACGAAACCGAAGCCGCGGGAGCGGCCTGTTTCGCGGTCCATGATCACCTTTGAGGAAATCACCTCGCCATGACGGCTGAACAGGTCGGATAACGCGGCGTCGTCCGCACTCCAGGGCAGATTGCCCACATAGATCTTCTTGCTCACTTGAAACACTCCCAAATAAGAGAAATCTCTTCCCCGGTCTACTGGCCGGGGAGCATCTTTGGCCCAATGAGCCTTTACATGCAAATTGTACTACAGCGCGGTTGACGCCTAGGAGACAGATGCAGATAACGGCAAATTGGTATTGCTAACGCATACTACCACTTAGCCAAATTGTCAATCAAATGCTTTTTATCGCGGCCGATTTCCCTCGCCTTGCCCGCCCTGGCCGCTCAGGCCGGCTGCAGAATCATCGAAGGCTTAGCCGAAGCCGCCCAGATAGCGGGTGCAGAAATCCAGTTCCCCGACCCTATCATGGGAAGCCGGGGACGGGCCATTTTTCCCCAAGGCTTTTGCCAGGTTTTGCCTCACATCCGCGAAAAAGACGTCCCAAACCCCAACCCGGGGCGCGGCGGTCCCTTAGGGGCCCTCTGGCGTTACGGAGCCTGGCCGAAAACTACTTCCTGCATTGGGGCACCAGTTGGTTGAACTTGTCCAGGAAACCGGGGTTGGCCGCCAAAAACTTCTTGGCGAAATATACGCCCATGGGCATTTGCAGCCCTTTTACCTCTAACAGCCCCCCCTCTGGCACGCCCACTTTGGCCATGGCCTCCTTAAAGGCGTAATTGCTGCTAAAAGCGGCGTCCAGGCGGCCGGCCAGCAGTTGTTTTAATAATAATTCGTTATCGCGCGCGTCGGAGACAACGTTATAGCCGTTTTCCAACAACCAGTTAAGCGAATTGGAGCCGAACCAGGAGCCGGTCCTGGCCGATATTTTAAAATTGGGGTCCAGGGGGTCGAGCTTGCTCCCCGCCTTCAGATACCAGTTCCAAAACTGGTCTGTTATGCTGGCCGACAGCACGGCGTATTGGTCCCTTGAATCATTACGGGAGGCCGAGAAAAAGCCGTGGGCCTTGCCCGCCTTGACTTCGCTTTGCGCCCGCTGCCAAGGGAGAATCTTGATAACAAAATCCC
>CAZDRW010000528.1:2607-2989 GCA_964507555.1 uncultured Desulfarculaceae bacterium | reverse complement strand
AAAGCATGAGGTGAGATATGGGAGACCTTGTCCTAAATACGCTGAGCCATACCTTCAAAGGATTCTTTGATGCCGCGGCCCTTTTCCTGCCGGCCATACAGCGCATCAGCAAGAACCAGAAGATACCCATCTCCAGGCTCTTGATGCCCATCGGCTTCTCGGCCATCCTGGGCGGCACCGTCACCCTGGTGGGGTCCAGCCCCCTGATACTCCTCAACGACCTCATGGCGCCGTTCAAGCTAAAACCCTTCGGCCTTTTTGATGTGACTCCGGTGGGCTTGGCCCTGGTGGCTGCCGGCATCGCCTGCTTCGTGCTGTTCGGGCGCTGGATTCTGCCCAAGGGTTCGGCGGAGGAGGCATCCCAGGCCGAGGAGGCGGGGGC
>CAZDRW010000528.1:0-2597 GCA_964507555.1 uncultured Desulfarculaceae bacterium | reverse complement strand
TGGAGGAGTTGGGGTGCCCTTGGGAACTGCTCACCCCGGAGGACTTCACCCACTACCGCGAGCCGGTCACGGTGGACAGCCTGCGCCGGCGCTACCTGGTGAATGTGGTGGCCTTGAACGAGCCCTCGGACTTCAAGATATTGAGCCCCACCCCCGACCAGGAGATACGCTCACGGGTTGAATTGGTGGTCTATGGGCAGGAACGGGACGTACGCCGCATGGCCGAGGAAGAGGGCATGACCTTAAAGGAAGGCCTGGAGTCGTTCAAGAACGATCTGGCCGATCATGCCTCGGGCACCGTGGAGGCGGTGGTGGCGCCGCGCTCCAACCTGGTGGGCAAGACGCTGGGACATGTGGATTTGGCCGAGCGCTTCCGGGTCACGCCTTTGGCCGTATATCGCCAGGGAGAAACCTACCGCGCCGAGTTGGGGCGCTTGCCACTAAGAGTGGGCGACGCCATCTTACTGCACGGCACCTGGCCGCACCTACAGCTCTTGCATGAAGAGGGGGGACTGCTCTTTACCACGCCCATAGACGCCGATCAGATGCGGCCGGAAAAGGCGCTGTTCGCCGGGCTGTGGCTGGCGGTGGCGCTCATCATGATTATGGCCTTTAAAATCCAACTTTCGGTCTGCCTGATGACCGGTGCGCTGGGCATGATCATCACCCGGGTGCTTTCCATTGACGAGGCCTACCAGGCCGTGGACTGGCGCACGGTGTTTCTCCTGGGCGGGCTGATACCGCTCGGCATCGCCACCGAAAAAACCGGCACCGCCGCCTGGATAGCCCACAACGTACTGAATGCTATCGGCGCAGTGGAGCCCATCGTGCTCTTGGCGGTGATCGGCCTTTTGTCCACCGTATTCACTTTGGTGATCAGCAACGTGGGGGCCACGGTGCTCTTGGTGCCCTTGGTGGTGAACATGGCCATGGCCGCCGGCGCCGACCCCAGGATGGCGGCACTGGTGGTGGGTTTGGCCACCAGCAACTCCTTCATTCTTCCCACCCACCAGGTCAACGCACTTTACATGGGCCCGGGACGCTACCGAAGCGTTGACTTCATGAAGGCCGGCAGCTTCGTCAGCATTGTCTTTTTGGTGGTGATGATAGCGATGCTCTATTTGTTCTACTAAATAAGGAATGGAATTCAACCATGGCAATCATAACCATTTCCAGAGGGTCATACAGCAAGGGCCGCCAAGTGGCCGAAAAGGTGGCGGCGCGGCTGGATTACCGCCTGACCAGCCGCGACGTGCTATTGGAGGCCTCTGACCGCTTTCATATCCCCGAGTTCAAGCTGGTGCGCGCCATCCATGACGCGCCTTCGGTGCTGGAACGCATCACCCACGGCAAGCAGTGCTTCCTGGCCTACATCCAAAGCGCGCTTACCAGCCAGGCCAAGGCGGACAACCTGGTCTATCACGGTTTGGCCGGCCACCTGCTGCTCAAGGGCGTGCCCCATGTTTTGAAGGTGCGCATCATCGCCGATTTGGCAGCCAGGGTGGCCGCGGAAATGAAGCGGGAGAACCTAAGCGCCTCCGAAGCGCGCAGCCTTCTCCTGAAGGACGACGCCGAGCGCCGCAAATGGACCCAGAGCCTATACGGGGTGGACCCTTGGGATGCTTCGCTCTATGACCTGGTGGTTCATATAGATAAGCTCACGGTGGACGACGCGGTGGAATTCATCGTGCAGGCGGCCAGCCGGCCCTGTTTCCAATCCACGCCCGAGTCGCAGCGCAAGATGGACGACCTGGCCTTGGCCAGCCAAGTCAAGGCCGCCTTGGTCAAGGAAGAGTGCTTCGAAATCGGCGTGACCAGCGAATACGGCAACGTGGCGATCTATATAGCCAAGGGAGGCCGCCAGCAACACCGCCTGCATGATAAACTGGAGATAGTGCGCAATTCCATCCCAGGCGTCAACCACTTGGAGGTGCTGGAAGGGTTGCCTTCCCCTCCGGCTGCGGTCTAGGCCGGCTGCCCGGGGCAATGGGCTGCCAGAGAGGATGATAGACATGCCCGTGATAGTCATTTCAGCAAATTCCATGGAGCGGGAGCGCGAGATCGCCCGCGGCGTTGCTGAGCAATTGGGTTTCCAGATGTTGGGACGCGAAATCTTGGCCCAAATCGCCAAGGATCACAACATCGCTGAAGAAGAGCTGGTTAAGGCCTTGGACGAAGCGCCCGGTTTGCTGGCCATGCGGCCAAGGCGGCGGCGCGAACTGCTGATCTATATCCAGGCAGCCTGTGTGCAAAGACTGCTGGAGGACAACGTGGTCTGCCAGGGGCTGGCCGCGCATCTCTATTTGGCGGGCGTCAGTCACGCCCTTATGGTGCGGGTCCTGGCAGATTCCGAGGAGCGAGCCGATGCTTTGGCCAAGCAAAAGGGCATCAGCCCGGAAAAGGCGCTAAAGCTCTTGAAGCAGCAGGACGAAGGCCGCAAACGCTGGTCCCTGGAAGCCTTCAATGCCGATGAGACCGACCCCGGAATATACGACATGGTCCTCAGCTTGGCCAATCTGGCGCCGGCCCAAGCGGTCGATATCGTCTGCGACGCCGCGGCCTATCCCAAATTCCAGGCCATGACCTACTCGCGCAAG
>CAZDRW010000527.1:0-3000 GCA_964507555.1 uncultured Desulfarculaceae bacterium | reverse complement strand
TTGGCTCCCCGGCCCCTCTAGTGCCAGACAGCCACGTCGTTGCCCGGCGGGCGGGAATAGGCGATCATGGCGCTTTGCATGACATCAAGCTTGGCCGGCGGCGCGGACTTATAGCAAAAGCAGATGCCGTGTCCGTCCTGCGCCAGATCGCGCCACTCATGCCACCCATCGGAATCCAGCACGGCCTGACGCACGTTGTGGGATTCGCCGATGAACAAAGGCCGGTTGACGCGCCAGCCTTGGCGGGAGTCGTCCGGTGTGCACTCGCACACGCAGTACAAGCCCGGCGCCTGAGGCAGCTCGTCCAGCTCGTGTTCATGCCAGGGGCCCGACCAGCGGGGCTCCAGATCATTAAGGGCATCCACGAGGACCATGTAGGTTCCTCCTCGGCCATAAGCCGTTTGCGCGGGACGAGCGCGTCTTGCGCAAAAAAATTAGCATTTATTGAAAATAAATGTCAATATCTGGTGGACAATTTCACATTTCCCCCTATATTTGGGGGTGCGCCCGGCCATGATCCAAAATGCCGTGTTGCCGGGCATTTAGTATGATCTGGGGCTTGGCCGATGGCCGGTCAGGGTGTATTATTCGGTGTTCTAAAATTTAAGGTGCGGAAACGGCCTTTAAATCTAGGCTGGCGTCTTGACAGAGTGGGCCGGCTTACGTATAGTTTGCATCCGTTTCCGGGAGGTTGCATAAATCATGTACGCAATAATTGCCAATGGCGGCAAACAATACAAAGTGGAACAGGGCCAAGTCCTTCGCCTGGAAAAACTAAGCGGCGAAGTTGGCCAGCCCGTGGAGCTGGCTCCGGTCCTGATGATCGGCGGCGAAGGCGAGGCCAAGATCGGCCAGCCTCACCTGCAAGGCCAGGTCTCGGCGGTCATCGTGGAACAGGGCAAGGCTAAAAAGGTCATGATGATCAAGAAAAAGCGCCGCAAGGGCTTCAGCGTGAAACGCGGCCATCGTCAGCCCTTTACTGCGGTACGCATCGAAGCCATCCAGGCCTAAACGGGAGGAATAGAAATGGCACACAAAAAAGCCGGCGGTTCTTCCCGCAATGGGCGCGACTCGGCAGGCAAGCGGCTGGGCGTAAAGACCGGCGAGGGCACTCCGGTGACGGCCGGCAGCATCATCGTGCGTCAGTGCGGCACCAAGATCCATCCGGGCCAGAACGTGGGCCTGGGCCGTGACTTCACCTTGTTCGCCAAGGTGACCGGCAGGGTCAAGTTCGAGCGTCTGGGCCGGGACCGCAAACAGGTCAGCGTCTACCCCGACTAAGCCAGCCGAGAATCAGCTTTGGAGACGGCCAATACCGGCGCCTTGGGCGCGGGGGCCGTCTTTCCACTTTTTAGGCGATGAGCAACCATATGCCCCGCCGCGAGCAGCGGTGTATCGGCGGGAACCAAACCCTGATGGCGGAGGCGGCGGAATATTAGGCCCGCTGTAACAAAATGCGCTTTGTTGACGAAGCAACCATAGAGGTAACGGCCGGAGACGGCGGCAAGGGGTGCGTGAGCTTCCTGCACCTGCCCTTTCAGCCCAAGGCCGGCCCCAACGGCGGCAACGGCGGCCGCGGCGGCAACGTCATTATCACGGCCAGGCGCAACATCGCCACTCTGGCCGATCACTCCTATCTGCGCCATTTCAAGGCCGGCCGGGGCCAGCACGGCATGGGCAGCGACAAGAACGGCCGGGCCGGCGAGGACAAGGTGATCGAGGTGCCCCTGGGCACCTTGGTCATGGACCAGGAGACCGGCGAGCTTCTGGCCGATTTGTCGGCCGACGGCCAGGAATTCATCGCGGCCCAGGGCGGACGCGGCGGCAAGGGCAACAAGCATTTCGCCACCAGCACCAACCGCGCCCCGCGCATGGCCCAAGACGGCGAGGCCGGCGAAAAACGCGTGCTGACCCTGGAACTGAAGCTGTTGGCCGACGTGGGACTGATCGGGCTGCCCAACGCGGGCAAATCCAGCCTGGTGGCCGCGGCCAGCGCGGCCCGGCCCAAGATCGCGGACTACCCCTTCACCACCTTGGTGCCGCAGTTGGGCGTGGCCCAGGCCGAGGAGGGCGACCCCTTTATCGTGGCCGACATCCCCGGCCTGGTGGAAGGCGCCCATCAAGGCGCCGGGTTGGGGCTTAAATTCCTCAAGCACGTGGAGCGCACCCGGCTTTTCGTGTTTGTGGTGGATATGACCGGCGACGACCCGGAAAACGACCTGACCGTGGTGCGGGCCGAACTGGAAGCCTATGACCCCCGCCTGGCCCAGCGGGCCGGACTGGTGGCGGCCAACAAGATGGATCTGCCCGAGGCGGCGGAGCGCCTGGCCGGGTTCAAGCAAACGGTGGAAGATTTAGGCCTGGCCGTGTTTCCCATGAGCGCCAAACAAGGCGATGGAGTGAAGGACCTGATCCGGGAGATTTGGCGCCGTCTAGCGGAGGCGGATACTTCGGCCGAGCAGGTTTGAGCCAAGGGGCTTTGGGCCGGGAATGCATTTTTTTTGAGCACTTAACAACCTTCTGCTATTCTTAGGCGTAAAGCTGTATCCATGGGCCTGGCGAATAAAAAAACGGAGTCTGGAAGCTTGAACCGAGCTGAGCTGATAGCAGGTAGCCGCCGGGTGGTGGTAAAGGTGGGTTCCGGCGTGCTCACCACCCAGGGCCAGGGACTGGACCGGGACCGGGTGCGGACTCTGGCCGGCCAACTCGCCCGCCTGAATACGGGCGGACGCCAGGTGCTTTTGGTTTCTTCCGGCGCGGTGGCCTCGGGCCGGGCCAAGGCCGGGCTGCCCGTGGATCACGAGCTCAGCCTGAACGAAAAGCAGGCCGTGGCCGCCCTGGGCCAAGCCGGCCTCATGCAAGCCTATGAAGAGGCTTTCGCCGAACACGACATCAAGGTGGCCCAGGTGCTCTTAACCGCAGCCGACCTTAGGAGCCGCCCCCGCTTCATCAACGCCCGCAGCACCCTGTATACGCTCTTGGATTGGGGCGTGATCCCCA
>CAZDRW010000526.1:0-3009 GCA_964507555.1 uncultured Desulfarculaceae bacterium | reverse complement strand
AAGAGCAAGAACTTTGTAAGAAAATACTTCGTAAACTCCATTTACGAAAAGAAAAAAATGATTTGAAAACATGGAAAAACTTTATCACAAAGATAAAAAAATTAGATAAAAAAGTAACAATTGGAATCGTGGGAAAATATTTTGGAACAGGGCATGGTGCTATGTCCCGGCAGTATCATAGAACAACGCCATTTGCCCCCGGAACTGAGGCCACAGGCGCAGAGCGGCCTGACCGACATGGGTTCCACCAGTCTCAAGGCCATGGAAAAGGTGCTGATAATGCACGCCCTGGAGCGCCATGAAGGGAACCGCAAATCAGCCGCCCGGGATCTGGGCATAGACGTCAGCACCCTATACCGCAAAATCAAACAGCTAGGCCTGCATGTTCCCAAAGGGGACAAAGCCAGCGATCGTTGATCGTGCAAAATGCATGACCCCAGCACCGGCCCCGCTTCAGCCCGGGCGAAGCTCCGGTTTATAAGCCTCTGAAATAGCCTTCCTTCTCATTTTCCCGCCACCGCAGCAATACTCATGGCATATGACTTGCTCCCTTTTAAGGGCGTTACAGGGCTGTATGGCTGAACCCCGGCGGCCAAACAGGGAGTCCATAAGGTTGTGACGGATATTGGATGGACGCATATTTCGCATCTCTATTAGAAATAGAGAAAGAAGGAAAAGGGCTCCCATGAATGGCATGCAAAAACCCAGCAAGACGCTGCAGAGCAAGAGAATCCTTATCTGTGGAAAGGGCGGCAGCGGCAAAAGCACCGTCATCGCCCTCTTGGCCGCCGCCTTGGCGGCTAAGGCCTACCAGGTTGTGGTGTTGGACGGCGACGCCTCCAACCCGGAGGGACTTATACGCCTTGTGTTCGGCCTGGGCGTGGAGGGGGAACCCAAACCGCTGGTGGAATTTTTCGGCGGCGTCGCCGCGGTGACCTGTCCGGTGGACGATCCCAGCCCCTTAAGGCGCGTGGGAGATTCCAGGGCAGTGCCGGAACACAGGATCGACCTCTTCAAGGAGATCCCCCCTGAGTACTACATCCAAAAGCAAGGCATCACCCTTTTGCAGACCGGCAAGATCGAAACCTATGGGCAAGGTTGCGACGGCCCCTTGGAAAAAGTGGTCAGGGACTTTTTGATCCAGGGCGAGGCGGTGAACCTGATCGACATGAAAGCCGGCATCGAGCATTTCGGCAGAAGGATACCGGACAGGATGGACATCATCCTGGGCGTGTTGGATTGCACCCTGGAATCAATTTCCCTCGCCAAGAGAATGGACCGTTTTTGCCGGCAGGCGGGCATCAGCGACTACTGGCTGATCCTGAACAAGGTGGAATCGCCGGAAGTGGAAGCCATGCTCAAGAACAGGCTGAACGACCTGGGGCAAAGGGTGATCGCATCCATTCCCTATGAACAGGAATTGGTAAGGGCGGGATTGAGCGGCCAGCCCCTGGGCGCCTGCAAGGCCCTGCAGGAACTGGGGCCCATGCTGGAGCGGCTGGAAAGGCTGATCTCAGAGCGGAAAAACCCGGCAATGAAATCAGCCAGCAGCTTTTAGCTGTGCCTGGAGCCCGCGACTATGAATGAAGAGAAGGGAGGACGGCATGAATGACGAAAGCAAAAAAAAATGGGTTTGTGCTCATTGCGGATATTCATCCTCCAGCGCCTTCGTGGGGGATATCTGCCCCCAATGCGGGCTCATCTATTGGAAGTGCGGCAATTGCGGTTTTTTGATAACCGCGGCAACCCCGCCGGCGGTTTGTCCGGAATGCGGGGAAAGATGCGAGTTCAAGAACGTGACTTGCTACACCCCGGAATGCGGCGGTACAGGTCATATCGACCCCCGCCTGTGAGTCAAAAAGCGGAAAGCAGGAGCTAGGCCGCCCCCGGCTGGACCGGCTAGGGCGCCCGGTGAATCTGATTTCCTTGGAGCAAAAGCACGGTCCGCAATTCAGGAGGAACAATGGCGAACAACAACCAAAACGGTCCCTCGAAGCAGGATGGCAGCACGAAAGCCAACTATAGAAAAGGAATCGGCCCCTTTGGCACTGGCAGGGGTGGCGGAAGGGGCAGGCAGGGCGGACGCTTCGCCGCTGGCGCGGGCGGCTTCTGCCTTTGCCCGGCCTGCGGCGAAACCGTCCCTCACCAAAGAGGCGTGCCCTGCTTCGAGCGCGTTTGCCCCGGTTGCGGGACCAAAATGACCCGAGGCTAGCCTCCGCAAGAGCCTTGCAAGGCTGGCGGGAGGATTGGAAATGAAACGCTCTATATTAGAAAACACCACAAGGCTCTCCCAAGGGAGAATCTTGCGCGCGTTGATGACGGCAATGTTTATTGCCCTGGCCCTATTGTTGATGGGGCAGATCCCAAACCAAGCTCTGTGCGCCAACCTAGCTGGCAAGGTAGACAGCGAAAAACAGGCCCTGGAATTGCTGGACAAGGGAGAGCTGGCCGCGGCCGGCGGACATTTCGAGGAAGCGGCCCGCTATTGGCGCCGGGCCCTGGAGATAAAGCCGGGCTGGTCCAAGGCGAAGACCCGCCTGGCCGGGCTCGACCAGCGCAAAAAGTGCTTTCCCGCCCAAATGGCGGCTCTGGAGCGGGGCTCCCGGGCGCGTCTGGCCTATGTGGAAGGCGTGGCTAAGTTCAACCAGGGCGATTACCAAGCCGCGGCAAATCTGTTCGCCCAGTGCCTGGAGGTCTATCCAGGCGACCAAATGGCCTCCCAAAACCTGGCCTTGGCCCGCGCCATGCGGCGCGATATGAAAGAGGGCTCCCTGCAAGTGGATTGCCGGCCGCAGGGCAAGGTCTTTCTGGACGGCAAAGCGCGGGGCAACACTCCCCTAACCCTAGAGCGGATTCCCGTTGGAAGGCATGAAGTCGCGGTGGAGGCCTATGGAGCGCGGGCCGTGAAGCAGATAGAAGTCAAACCCCGCACCCTGAGCAGCGTTGACTTGCGGTTGTATGGAGGCTGTCTGGAAGTGACCTGCCAACCCCAGGCCGAGATTTGGCTGG
>CAZDRW010000525.1:0-3014 GCA_964507555.1 uncultured Desulfarculaceae bacterium | reverse complement strand
CCCAAGAAGAGATGGGAAAGCCCCAGGGCGCTCACTGGCATCACCGCGGTGAACCCCCCGGCCGTGCCGCCGGAGACCTGCGACACCCCCCGGAACCAGAGAAAATAGGCCAGCACCGTGAAAAGCAGGCCGAAGTAGGCGATGGAGGCCCAGCCGCCCAAACTCACCGCCCGGAAATCGAAATCCAGCGCTTCGATCAGGCCCAGGGGCAATGACATGAGTAGCCCCAAAATGCAGAGCGCGGCGGCCACTGTGAGGTTGGGTATGCCCGGCGAAAGCCGTTTTCGCACCAAGAGGAACACCGCCTCGCCCAGCACCGCGCAGGCCACCAAAAGATTGCCCAGCCAACGTTGGCCGCCCTGCCCTAATGCGGCCGCCTGATCGCCGCCCAGGAGATTCACCACCGCCATGGCCGACACCGCCAGGGCCACGCCCAGGGCGCTTCTTGCGCGCAGGCGTTCGCCCAAGATCAAAAGCGCCATGATCGCCATGGCCGCCGGGGTGGTGCTGGTTATGAGCCCGGCGTCCAAGGCGCTGGTTAGCCTGAGGCCCCACAAGAGGAACAAGGTGAACACCACCTGACCGCAAAAGGCCATGCAGCTTAGCAGCAGCCAATCCCGCTTTTTAAGCCGTTTGAACCCGCCGCCGAAGATCAGTACGTAAGGCGCGAGCACTCCGGCGGCCAGGGCGAAGCGCAGGCTCGAAGCCAGAAACAAGGGAAAGGCCTGGGTAATGACCTTGCCTACCACCACCGCGCTGCCCACCAGCACCATGGCTCCGCTCAAGCAGACATAGGCATCAAATCTATTATTCATGGGACAACGCCTCCCGCGCCCGGCCGCAACCGGGCCTGTGCAAGATCCTGTCCCAATCCTAAAAGGGGAGCGCAGGGTGGTCTTGAACGCTATTGCGGTACCAGCCCGGAAACGGACTACAGGCATGCCTCAAGGGCAGAAGGAAAACCAGGCGCAGGCGCCGTTGGACTCATAGGCGTTGGATCAAATATACGTAGGCCGGCAGTTTGCTCTTTTCCTTCACCTCAAAAAACGTCTTTAGCATTTCGCGCTTTTTTTGGCTTTGCAAAAGCGGCGAGAGGTAGACCGCGCCTTTGCGGGAAGCCCAGTCCGGCGCGCTTTGCAGCAACTCAATGACCGATTGATTGTGCTCCGGCGCCAGTTCGTCCCCCAAAAGGAAATTGGCGCTCACTTCGATGTTTGCATATTCGCTGTTTATTTGGAGCATCTTTTGGAACGCCTCCCTAACTTTGGCGGCGTCCAAAGGCTTCTTGATACTTTTCAGGGTGAGCGTATGCGCCGATTCGAGCCCTACGTTGATATAGAGGCGATCCGCGGTTTTACTAAGGCCTTCCAAGAGCGGCGCTCCAGCCTCAAGCAGGGAGTCCGCGCTGCCGAACAAAAACAGCACGGGATCCTTTAGCGCGAACGATTCCACTGCCTCAGCCGCGGCGCTTAACAGCAATTCGTCTCCAGCGCCCAGGGCGTCGTGATTGCCCAGAAAAAGCGCCTTGTAATTACCCAGGTCGGGGCCGTATAGACCTCCCAATTCCCGGATCTGCTCCCGGACGTTGTCCAAGGTGCGGGCCCTGTAGGCTTGGGGCGATTTAACGCAGCAAAACCCGCAATGATAGCGGCAACCGTCAGCGATGGTCAGGGGAATGACCTCGTAGTCCACATGGCGGGTGTCGGGCGGCAGCACCGAGGCCCGCTGGCCCATGATCTCATGGAATTTTTCCGCTTGCGCAAAAACAGTGTTGTCGTCGTTGCGGCGGATCAGGTCAAAGAACTCTGTGACTCTATCCGGCAAGCCATTGCGGTCCATTTGATAGACGTCGCCGTACAATTGGGACCAGGCTCCCAGGGCGCTCATCACGACGGGGTCGGCAAAGGGATTGTATTCATAGATAGCGTTGGTGCCATAGGTGGGGCAGGGCAGGTAATACTCGCCCAGCCAGGTGACGATGCGCTCGCCCACCGAGCCCAACGAGTAATAGACCCAATCATTGCCGTCGGTCCTTTTGAGCAGCTCGCCGGGATGACGCCAGTCAGCGCCCAGGCCGCGAATGAACTTAATCTGACCCCTCAAATTAAAGTGAAATTCATACTTTAATGTTCTTATCTCAGAATATTTACAGAAGCGGATGGGATAGGTGGCCTTGGTGAAACTGTCGGCGCCTTCCTTTTCAATGGTCACGGCCAGGTCTTTAACGCGATATGACGGCATGATTTGAGTCCTAACGAAATATTGCCTGGAAGTCTGAGGAGGCCATGCGGCCAGGTTGAAGAGCCCCCCATTTAGCGGCATGTTAGCCCGCTTTAGGCTGCCGGTCAAATGGGCTCATCGCCTTAACGAGCCCACCCAATTTCGCCGCAATGCAGCGCTCATTGTTGTGCCAGAAAAAATCAGCCGCTTTGTACGCTGGCTCGGTATTGGCCCGGGGTCAGGCCGTAGACTCTTTTGAAGTGCCGGTTGAAATGACTTTGATCGCTGAAGCCGCACATCAGGGCCGCCTCGGCCAGGGGCTGGCCCGCGCGCATGAGGGCCCGGGCCTTTTGCAGGCGCAGCTGCACCATAAAGGCATGGGGCGTTAGCCCCAGCTGGCGCGAGAATACGCGCAGCAAATGAAAGCGGCTCAGGCCCGCGACCCCGCTCAGCTCGCTCAGGGAAGGGTTGCGCTCCAGGTTGGCGGCCAGATAATCCCTGGCCAGGGACACGGCCCGCGGGCAAGAAGCCGCCCGGCGCTCGGGCGGACGGGGATGGCAGTGGCGCTTGAGCAGGTGGTGCAATGCTGTCAGCAGACGCGATTCCTGCTCCAAGGCTCCGGCCCGGCCCGGCTCCAGGCTGCGGTGCAGATGCAAAAGCTCGCCAGCCAAAGCAGGGTCCTGCAGCACGCCGGAATGGAAAAACGGGGTGGTCGGGCTCCCGCGGCCGCCGGGGCTGGCGGCTGTGGACATGGCATCGTACAGCCACTTCTCATCCAAGTAAAACATGCGGTA
>CAZDRW010000524.1:0-3033 GCA_964507555.1 uncultured Desulfarculaceae bacterium | reverse complement strand
CCGGACTCTCTGTTTCAGATCGGCTCCACTTCCTAGGCCTTTACCGCGGCCTCCGTGGCCCAGATGGTGGTCCGGGGGTACTTCGGCTGGCACGACAAAGTGCAGCACCATCTTAAGGACTTCTACATGTTCGACTCCTGGGTAACCGACCAGTTCGAGGTCTGGGACCTGATGGCTCAGCATAGCGGCCTGCCCGCCTATAGCTTGATGTTTCCGCCCTCTTTTGGCTATGACCGACAAAGCGTGATCAACAGCCTAGCCTGGGTGGAACCGGTCTCCAGTTTCCGCGGCCAGTATGCCTATCAGAACGCCTTTTTTCTGGTGGCGGCCAAGCTGGTGGAGAAATACTCCGGCCAAGGATGGGATGATTATCTCCGGGACCATCTACTGGCCCCCCTGGGCATGCACCGCACCTTCACCAAAGTGGAATCCCTGTTCAGTGACGACAACGCCTCTTGGCTGCACTATGAAGTTAACGGCCAGGTGCGGGCCGTGCAAAAGGACTGGCCCATGCTGCGCTGGACCGATACTTACTGCCCGGCCGGAGGCCTGCACAGCAGCGCCAACCAGATGGCCCAATGGCTGCGCATGCTGACCGGAGGCGGCAGCTTCGAGGGGCAAGATATCATAAGCAGTAGCAATCTGAACTTCCTGTTCACTCCAGCCACCGTGATCAAGTCCCAAGGGGGAAACCTTATCGCTTACTGCCAGGCCTGGATTCACGAGGGGCGCGGGGACTACCGCCTGATCTGGCACAACGGCGACACCGGCATGTCCCATGCCTTTGTGGGCCTGGTGCCGGAGACCAGGGTGGGGGTGGTCATTTTAAGCAATCTGGGTCTGGCCACTTCCCTGGACGCCGCCGGCCATTATTTCATGGACCTGTTCCACAAGGGCAGGACCGCAGTCAGCGCAGCCCATAGCAAGCTTGCCTTCACTTTGGACAGCCCGCCGTTATACCTTTCGGTAACTCCTATGGCGGCGAGCGCCTTCAGCGCCGATGACCAATTCACGGGAAACTATGCCAATGAGGTCTACCAGGCCCGGGTAGTGGCCAGTGGGGACAGCCTGCACCTCTACATCGGTCCCTGGCAGGTGGAGTTTCTATTGGTTCCCGATGGGGGCTGGGGCTCCTTTAGCATGATTGACGCCTCTAACGGATTGTATTTTGCTTCAGTGAGCTTCGCATCACCCAAGTCGGGAGAGCTTGTGTCCCCCAGTCTGTATTTCCACTTTGACGACACGGACCAGGGGCCATTGGCCAACCAGCTCTATCGCCAATAGTGGATTTACCGAACCCACTAATCAGGCATGCCGCCGCCAAGATGCGGTATTTAAAGGCATAAGATGGGGGAATATGTCTTAAGTCCCTTTGGGTTGCAACTTAACCCAGAAGTGACCATTAACAAAGCTCATCATTTTCCGGCAACGACAAGAGGCACTCTCCATTGGCCCATCCCACGTGGATGGACAAGATGAACATTAGAGACATCCGCGCGGGCCACCCGGCCGATTTCGAAACCCTGCCCTGTCTGCGGCTAGCCCTAGCCGACTAGATCCGCGCCGATCTCATGGGCGAAATCCGCGCTCTCTTGCGCAACACCTTTGCCCGAACTGACATGAAAATGACATTGGTTTTTCGATCAACAAACGTATAAAGCGGCCAGGGGCCTTAGCCGCCTAACCGCTTATATTTGTTTATTGGTAGGGCCGAAGGGATTTGAACCCTTGACTTCCACCGTGTGAGGATGGCACAAACACCTAAAGATAATTATATAATATATTAAACTAGTTAAATGGTATAAAATTCTAATTGCCCGGTTTTCGCCCGGTGCGGCGCTACCCCTGTATTTATCCAACACAAATAACCCGGTACTTCCGTCTTTCCACTCTGTGTTACCATGAGCCATCTGCCTTGAATGTGGACCACTCTTCGCAGTATGCTGCGAAGGTGGCTCGATCCTCATGCTTTAAGAGGTCGAGCTTGCACAATCGGGGGGCCAGCCTACGCCATTCGTTTTTCGCATCCTTGCTTAGAAAAGCCGGTGCCTGCGGTACTCGAGCGGGCCGCTCCGGATTCGGTTCCTTAAGGTTCTGCGTGCGCTTGCCCAGATGGCCCCGGGTCTTGTGCTGCACCAGCGATAATGGTTTACGGCCTCGCATGTTCCCAATCCAAGCAAGGAGTCCTTATATGAGAGATACAGACCCCTTCATTGAAGAACTTGACAAAATAAAAAATGAGCGGATCGAACAACATGATGGGCCAGACGAGACCGACCGCATAATCGCTTGGCATCAGGCGCGTGCCACAAAAAATCTTGCTAACGAGGCTTATCGCCTTAGGCTTTCGATAAATGAGGCCAAAGCAGCAATAGAAGGAGCGAGCAAAGACATTAAAGCATCCATTGACACAGCCAGTGCCCAAAGCACGCTGCTAGGCAAGAGAATCCTTTGGTTAAATTGGGCCTTAGTAGCCATTGCTATCGTTGGAATCATATTTACCGGCATCAAGGTTTATCAGGAGATATTAGGGGACAATATGTTGCGGGCAGCATTTACGTCCCTGTCTAGCACGCAGCCACAGCTGCTGCATCGGTGAGTCCTTACGGAGAGAGTCTTCTTTATGATTACTCCACACACCGAGCATGCCTGGCTGGTGAAATGAGGGCGCACTTTTACCACCTGAGTACCAGCTTCCGCTTCCGCAGCCTACGAAACCTCACAGATTCAGAGATTATCAGGCAATGCAGTTTCACGGTTCCGGCCGAGCTGCGGCCTGTTCTAGCCGGGTCAGCATGCTCGACAAATTCAGGTCATAGCACCTGGCCACCTGGTTCAAGGGATCGAACAGCGCCTCGCAGCAGATGCAATGGCCGGTTTCGGCTTCGTAGGCCTTGAACACCGCCTCGGTGCTGCGGTGCTGACTGATTATGTCAAGCACGGTCATGTCCGGGGTTATCTCCCCCTGGGTGGGAGCGGGCGGGCGGCTCATGACTCAGACTCTTCCAGTGCGTCCAGGGCCTGGCCCAGGTA
>CAZDRW010000523.1:0-3037 GCA_964507555.1 uncultured Desulfarculaceae bacterium | reverse complement strand
ACCCGTCCCCCCTCCTGGCTTAAGATCGCCAAGAGCTTCACCGTGTAGCCGAACTCGCCGGCGAACTGGATGTCCAGCGGCGTAAGCCGGGTAATGCCCTCGGTGGGGATGTCCTCCAGCCTGGGCTGGGCGCCGGTTATAAGCGCGGTCACGATGGCCAGCTTGTGGGCGGTGTCGATGCCTTCCACGTCAAAGGTGGGGTCGGCCTCGGCAAAACCCTTGGCCTGCGCCTCCTTGAGCGCCTCGGCGAATGATGCGCCCTCGGCGGTCATTTTGGTGAGGATGTAATTGCAGGTGCCGTTTAAAATACCCAGGCAGGCCAAAATGCGGTTGGCGGCCAGGCCTTCCCGCAAGCTACGGATGAGCGGTATGCCGCCGCCCACCGAGGCCTCGAAGGCCACGCCCACACCCTTGGCGCGGGCCGCGCGGAAAATCTCGGTCCCGTGATGGGCCAAAAGCGCCTTGTTGGCGGTCACCACCTGCTTGCCAGCCTCAATGGCGCCCAGCACGAAGCTTTTGGCCGGCTCCAAGCCGCCCATGAGCTCCACCACGATGTCGATCGTGGGATCGTTCACCACCGCGGCCGCGTCAGAGGTGTAGACATCCTGGGCAAGGCCCAGCTCTTTAGCCCGGTCCTGGTCCAAATCGGCCACACGCGCCAAGACCAGTTCCGCGCCCAACACCTCGGCCAGGCGCTCCTTTTCCTCCATGAGGAGCCGCGCCACGCCGCCGCCCACGACTCCCAGGCCGATGAGACCCACTTTAATCGATCGCCCCGCCATGATCCGCCGCCTTGCTAAAGCATTTATATCGCCAGCTTTGCCTAGGCCTGGAAAAACTTGCGCAGGCCCCTGATGGCCTGGTTGGTGCGATGCTCGTTTTCCACCAAGGCGAAACGGACAAAATCGTCGCCATATTCGCCGAATCCCCGGCCGGGGCTCACCGCCACCTTGGCCTCGCGTATGAGGAGCTTGCTGAACTCCACCGAGCCCATGGAACGGAATTGTTCGGGTATGGGTGCCCAAAGGAACATGGTGCCCTTGGGCAAAGGCACGTCCCAACCCACCCGTTTGAGGCCTGTGACCAGGGTGTCGCGGCGGCTCTGATAGATATCAACGATCTCCTTAACGCAAGCCTGGTCCTTGTTCAGGGCCTCCACCGCCGCGATTTGGATGGGCTGGAACACGCCATAGTCCAGATAGCTCTTGATCCTGGTGAGCGCGTTGATCAACTCCGGGTTGCCCACGCAGTAACCCAAGCGCCAACCGGCCATGGAGTACGACTTGCTCATGGAGAAAAGCTCCACCGCTACGTCCTTGGCCCCCGGCACCTGCAGAACGCTGGGCGCCTGGTAATCGTCGAAGCAAAGGTCTGCATAGGCGAAATCATGCACCAGCCAGATCTCGTGCTCCCGGCAGAACTCCACGATCTTGGTCATGAAGTCCAGATCCACGCACACCGTGGTGGGATTGTGCGGGAAGCTGATGATCAGCATCTTGGGCTGGGGCCAGGTCTGGCGGAAAGCCGTCAAGAGATCATCAAAGAAATCCCGATCCGGCAAAAGCGGCACGCTGCGCAGGTCGCCGCCGGAAATCACCACACTGTAGGGGTGGATGGGATAGGTGGGGCTGGGCACCAGCACCACGTCGCCGGGGCTGATGGTGGCCAGCACCAAGTGGCTTAAGCCCTCCTTAGCGCCGATGGTGGCCACCGCCTCGGTGTCCGGGTCCAGGTCCACGTCGTAGCGACGCTTATACCAACCGCAGATAGCCTTGCGGATGCCGGTTATGCCTTTGCTGGCCGAATAACGGTGATTGCGCGGGTCCTGCACCTTTTCCACCAGCTTGTCCACGATGTGCTGGGGGGTGGGGATGTCGGGGTTGCCCATGCCCAGGTCAATGATGTCCTCGCCCTGCCGGCGCAGCTCCATTTTAAGATCGTTGACCACGGCAAAAACATAGGGTGGCAGCCGCTTCATGCGGCGAAACTCTTGCATGACTACTTTTCTCTCTTGGCTCAAGGGGCCGTAAAGGGGTTAATGCCTGATTTTTTCGCCGTTTCCGGTTGAATATACGAACTTATCCCAGGGTGGGAGGGGTGTCAAGACTGGCTGGGCAAGTATCCTTACTGGCCCGAAGCCAGCGTATTGATGAATTATTATTTAATTCTATTATTTAACTATAGTTACCGCGCTTTTGCGTACCTTATGGAGCATGTTCTCACATAACTTGGAGGTGACATCCCACGCCGCCAAGTCGTATCCTGCTTTTATATATTCGACTCCTCTGTTATCCAGGAGAGTTTATTGGACATCGCCGCTCTATTCCAAGGCCTGGGGCCGGTGCAACAGGCGCTTTTAGCCTCGATCTTCACCTGGGGCATGACCGCCGTAGGCGCGGCGCTGGTTTTCGCCTTCCGGGAGATAAATCGCAAGCTCTTGGACGGCATGCTGGGTTTTGCGGCCGGGGTGATGGTGGCGGCCAGCTTTTGGTCGCTTTTGGCGCCGAGTATTGAACTGGCCCGGGAAATGGGCGACCCGGGCTGGCTGCCCGCTACGGTGGGTTTTCTGGCCGGAGGCGCCTTCCTAAGGCTCCTGGACTTCATCCTTCCCCACCTGCACTTGCACGCGCCGCGCTCCCAGGCCGAGGGCATCTCCACCTCCTGGCGGCGCAGCACGCTTTTGGTGCTGGCCATCACCCTGCACAACATCCCGGAAGGCCTGGCCGTGGGCGTGGCCTTCGGCGCGGTGGCGGCGGGCTACCCCTCGGCCAGCCTGGGCGCGGCCCTGGCTTTGGCCCTGGGCATAGGCATTCAAAACCTGCCCGAGGGCACCGCGGTCTCGGTGCCGCTCAGGCGCGAAGGCTTAAGCCGGCTCAAGTGCTTCTGGTACGGCCAGCTTTCCGGCACGGTGGAGCCGGCGGCCGCGGTTTTGGGCGCGGCCCTGGTGATCTGGTCCAAGCCGATCCTGCCCTATGCCCTTAGTTTCGCCGCCGGGGCCATGATTTTCGTGGTGGTGGAGGAGTTGATCCCGGAATCC
>CAZDRW010000522.1:0-3038 GCA_964507555.1 uncultured Desulfarculaceae bacterium | reverse complement strand
CACCTTGCCCACCAGCTCGAACACCTCGCGCATGAGCTTGGAGTCGCCGATGATGTCCTCGAAGCCACGCCCCTTTTTCAGCTCCTCGCGCAGGAGCTGGTTCTGGGTCATGAGCCGGCGCATCTTGAGCGCCCGCTGCACGGTGAGGAGCAGCTCCTGGTTCTCGAAGGGCTTGGTGATGTAGTCCACGGCCCCGGCCTTCATGGCCTCCACCGCGTTTTCCACGGTGCCGAAAGCGGTCATCACGATCACCGGCAGCTCGCTGTTGCGCGCCTTCAGCTCCTGGATGAGCTCCACCCCGGACATGCGCGGCATGCGCATGTCGGTGATCACCAGATCCGGCTCGTCGTCCTCCGCCAAGGCCAGGGCCCTGGCTCCCGAAGGCGCGGTCACCACCTCGTAGCCCTCGCCTTCCAAAAGCGCGTTCAGGACCAGGAGGTAGTTCTTTTCGTCGTCTACTATGAGTATGCGTTCCACGCCGCTTTCCCGCTTGCTGTTTCCACGGCCGGTTAAAGGCCGTTAGGCTATTCGAGCCAATCGCCGGCTTCGCGCAGCCAGATTTCCACCCGCGCGCCGCCCTCGGGCCGGTTCTTCACTTCCACCAGGCCGTCATGGCTGGCTACGATGTTGTTCACGATGGAAAGCCCCAGCCCGGTGCCCTGCTCCTTGGTGGTGAAGAAGGGGTCGAACAAGGTTCCCATGGCCGCGTGCTCGAAGCCCGGCCCGGTGTCCTCCACCACCACCACCACGTATTCGCGCTCTCCTCGGCTGGCCAGCAGGGTGGACACCATGAGCACACCGTTCACCGCCGCCGGCGCCATGGCGCCGTTTTCCGAGGCTTCCGGCTCCTGCTCCTCCATGGCCTGCACGGCGTTGCTGAACACGTTTAAAAACGCGCGGTAAAGCAGGTCGGGGTCGCCCAGGGCCTTAATTGGTTCGTCAGCATAGTTGCGCACGATCTCCACCCTGGCCCGCTCGGCCTCCGGCAGCAGGACCTGCAGGTTGTGGTCGATTACGTCCTCCACCAATAGCGGCCTGAGCTGGGGCTTCTGGGGGCGGGCGAAATCCAGAAACTCGGTGACCACCCCGCCCAGGCGGGTGCTCTCGTCCACGATAACCTGGGCCAAGGCCTGGTCCCGGGGCTGGGTCCGGTTTTTCAGAAGCTCGGCGGTGGAGCGCACGATGCCCAAGGGGTTTCGTATCTCGTGGGCCACGCCCGCCACCATGCGCCCCAGGGCGGCCAGGCGCTCGGACTGGTTGAGCTGCTCCTTGAGGCGCGTCTCCACCGCGGCGCGCTGGCCCATGATGCGTTGGCCCCGGATCACGATGGAGCGCAGGATCATGAACAGAAGCGCCATCATGGCCAGCAGGGTGACCACGATGATCATCTGGTTCACCCAGACCTCGTGGAAGTCGTCGGTGATGTCCAGGGTGATCTCGAACACCGCCCTCGGCGGGCCCAGCTCGGCGGTGCGGCGGCGCTCATCGCGCAAGGGGATGAAGGTCTTAAGCACCCGGGTGGGGCCGCCGCCCACCTCCAGAAAGCCCCAGGGCGGGTCCAGCACGCTGATATGGCCGCCCCCCTGGGCCACCGGGAAGTTGCGCTCCTCGTAGCCGGTGCGGGCGATGTACTCGGGCTGGGTGGAGTAGATTATGTTGCCGTCCAGATCCAGGATGTTCACCTGGAGCACCTTGAAGGAGTGCACCGTGTTGCGCACCACTGCGTCCAGGAGCTTGAACTGGTCGGGCTGGCCCACGTTGATGCCGCCGTAGTCCTTGATGGCCGGGATCACGAAGCGGGTCATCACCTGGTGGTTGAGGTTCTCGGCCAAAAGCAGCGCGTACTGCTCGCGCTTGTGCAGCACCAGCTCGCCGGCGCGGCGGGAAAGCACCGTGGAGATGAGCAGGGTGAACAAAAGAAAGATGGCCAGGCTGGTGACCGAATAATAGCGCACCAGCTGGAAGGGCCGCTGGACCTCGGCCTCGCTGGGACCTCCCCTGCCCGAGAGGTGCGATGTCATGCTGGAGCTGTAGTCCACTTAGCCTTCTTGTTACTTAGTTGACCATGCCAAAAATCTGTTTTCTCAAGATAGATGAATAGCAGGAAAACAGGGAAGGGTCTAGCCCTTCCCTGCATCGTCTCCTGCGCCGGGTTCCGGCGGCGCGGCCGGATCAGACCAGATAGCGACCCGTGAGCTCCAGCGCCTGCATCTCGCCGGCCTGGTCCTCGTAGCCTTTCCGCCCCATGAGGCCGTAGGTGAGCTTCTTGCCCAGCTCCACGCCGGGCTGGTCCAGGGGGTTGATGTTGAGCATGTGCCCGGCCGCCACCGTGGCCGCCTCCAAGAGGAAAAGCGTCTGGCCCATGGCGTGCTCGTCCAGGCCGGGCAGGCGCAGGCTCAAGTTGGGGCGGCCCTCCTTGGCCAGGGCCGCGGCGGTGGCCGTGGCCTCGGAGCTGATAAGCCGGTTCAGGCTCTGGCCGCCCAAATAGCTGAGCGCGTCGATGTCGCCGAAGAGTGGCGGTATCACGATCTCGCGGCCGAAGTCCTCCAGGGTTACAAAGCAGACCAGCTTGTCCTGAGGGCCTTCCATGTAGAGCTGCATCTGGGAATGCTGGTCCGTGGCCCCCACCGCCGCCACCGGGGTCTGGCCCACCTGGGCCGGGGCGCCGTCGCGGAACGCAGCCTTGCCCAGGGACTCGGCCCAGAGCTGGGCGAACCATTGGGCCAGGCCAAAGAGATCCGAGGCATAGGGCATCATTACCAGCAGGTTACGCCCCGCCCGCCAGTAGTGCATGCAAAGCGCGGCGAACATGTAGGCCGGGTTGTCCATGAGCCCCGCCCGCGCCGAGCGCTCGGCCATGTCGGCGGCGCCGGCCAGAAAGGCGCGCATGTCGTGGCCCGCGCACATGAGCGGCAACAGCCCCACCGCGCGCATCACCGAGTAGCGCCCGCCCACGTTGGGCGGCACCTCCAGGCAGGCATAGGGGTCGCGGCCGGCCAGGAGGCTTGGTGTTCGGTGGGTCTACTCCCGGACGACGG
>CAZDRW010000521.1:0-3038 GCA_964507555.1 uncultured Desulfarculaceae bacterium | reverse complement strand
GTCCAGAATCTCTTCGTGGAAATCGACGATAACCCTGTCTTGGGTAACCTGGGGATGGAAGCCGTCCCGGCTGAATTTTACTAAGCCCACACCTTCGGAGCGAGCCGCTTGGCTGCATATTTCCAGATCAGGCGCAGCCACTTTGAGGTTTTTGGTGAAAAGGGTGGCTTCGGCGCCTAGTTTGGCGACCAGTTCCCGCCCTAAGCGCAAGGCAAGACGCAGTGTTGCGGGGTCGGCCTCGCGGGCTAAACCTATGGCCAAGCCCACGCGGGGAGCCGGCCTTCCCGCCAATTTGGCCAGGTGCTGCGGAGCCGCGGTCAAGGAGGCCAACTCGCTCAAAGAAATCAAGCGGGAAGATTGAGAGACGGCCCAGTCGCCCAAATTAAGTTTTTGAGGCGGGCCTTGGGCCATTATCACCGCGCCGATCTCATGTGTTTGCAAGCGTTCTTCTTGATCGCGCAGCAAGGCTTGGAAACGCCCGGCAGCGCCACTTAAGCCCAACAGTTTACCTCTGGGCAAGAAGGTGACCCCGGAAAGCCTTTTCACTTCTTGGGCCAAATCCGAGCTGGTCTGAGCCGCGTCACTGCCCAAAAGCGGCTCCAGAGGTGCCAGGCGTTTGTCCGGGGTTAGGATCAGGACCTCATACCCGCCGCTAGCCAGGCCCACGGCCGCGCTTAAGGCCGCCATGCCGGCGCCTATCACCAATACTCGAGGATAGACTTCCACAATCTGGTCTTCAGGTTCCTGGTGTTCCCTAAGCTCGGCTAAGGCTTGATACAAGGCAAAATGAGCTCCGCTTTCCACTTGGCACGGACCCAGGCCTTGATCGGGCCGGTGGTAAACATCCACCGTGCGGACCATGGCCGGATTCAGTCCGTGGCTTGCCAGAGCCTCGGTTAAGGGACCGGAAGGGCTGGCCAAGGGGCATGCGCCCAACAGTATTTGGCTGAGACCCTTTTCCTTGGCCAAGCGGGCCAAGGCGGAGGCTCCCTCGTTCTGGCAGGCCTGGCTTATTACGTATAGCTTACCGCCGGGTGAGCCGGTCTCGGCCGCCCAGCGCAACTGCTTGTACTCCAAAGAGTCGGCCCTGGCCGGACCCCCTTGACATAGGAAAACACCAACATTGGCGGGGTTGGACATGGCTTAAGCTTCCTCCAGAAAGCGGATTGCCTGGTTGGCCGCGCGGCCGGATTGAGCGACGCTTTCGGCAACATCCATGGGGCGGACGGCGGCGCCGGCTAAAAAAATCCCAGGAGCGTCATTACTTAGGAAGCCGTGTTCGTCAGGCTCCAGTCCCAGAACCTGGGCCAATTCGGGATGGTCTGGCCCTGGCGTAATGCCCACCGAAAGCACCAAAAGGTCGAACGGCTCCCGAGAGGTTTCATGGCCCGGCTCTCCTTGGTATTCGATTTCCACCCCACCGTCGCTGCCTGGCCACACGTCATAGGGCATGGCCCGCACCAGGTTGAGTTCCTCGCCGGCTGCGGCCAGAAATTCGTCATAGGCATGACCGAAACTTTGCAGGTCCATGTAGAAGATGCTCACTTGGGCTTGGAAACGGTGCTTGAGCATGCGGCCTAAGCGCAGGGCATACCCGCAGCAGACCCGGGAGCAATAATTGTGACCTCTGACTTCGCGGGAACCCACGCACTGGATAAAGGCCACTTTGCGGGGCAGGGCTCCGTCCGAGGGCCGGCTTGGAGCGCCGGAATCTCTAAGCCGCGCCTCTAATTCCAACCCGGTGATGACGTCTGGTATCCTGCCATAGCCCAACCGGATTTTTTCTTTCGCTGGATAGGGAGCGAAGCCGGTGGCCAGCACCAGGGCCTGGGCGCTGATATCGTGCTGAATCGGCTCCAAGTCAAAATCAATCGCCTCTTCGGGGCATACGTCGCGACATAGAGTCGACCATTGGTCGGAAAAATAGAGGCAGCGCGCCGGGTCTAAAGCCAGGCGTGGCAGGTCGCCGACCAAGAGAGGATAGCGCAAGGCTCCTTCTTGCGGGCAGCGTTCAACACACAGTCCACAACCGGTGCACAGCCTTGGGTTAATATAGGCGGGCCGTTCTACCAAGCTCACCATGAATTCGTCACCCTTGGTTTCCACCCGGGTTACTTGAGAGCGGCGGCGGATATTGATGCGGGGATTCTGCAAAACCTCGCGCAAGCGCGACTCGGCCAAGCAGGCGTTGCATGCTTGGCATTGATCCGTGGCCTTGCAGGTCAGGCTGGCGGCGTGACCGCCGATGAAATCGCCTTTTTCTACCAAATCGACTTTAACGCCGGCATCCGCCAGTTTGAGGGCCGTACTGACGCCGGCGATGCCGCCGCCGATTACGATAACCGTCTTGTCAGAGAGGCTCACGCTGTTGGCCTCCTTGCTAGAGCCCGCACTCGCTTAAAAAAGCGGGCAGGTCTGCTTGGGATGCGGGCATGGATACATGAACCCCGTGGGCGCCGGAGGCTTTAAGCTCCTTGACCAATGCCGCTGCCGGCTCGCGCGAAGCAGGATCCTCCACCGCTACCCCGGCTATGATTTTTATGTCTGCCGCATCGGCGCGCAGGCGCTTGTAGGTCTCAAGGTCTGCGATCGGCATGGTCATGATGAAGCTGGCCCCGGCTTGCAGCTTTTTGCTGAGTTTGAGGAGTTGGGCTCCGAAGGGCTCGGCACCAGGCGAGAGGGCCGCTCCCAGCGCAAACGCGGGGGTCCCGGCGAGATCGTTGCCCGCCAAATCCTGGCCCTGGCCTAGGCTGTGGGCCAGTTGCAAGGCCTGCACCGAGTCCAGGTCATAAACCGGCTTGGCCTGGGGGTGGTCGCCCAGGCTGACGAAGTCGCCGCTTACGATAAAAAGCGTTTCCACCCCGGCCGCCGCCGCACCCAGCATCTGGCTGGTCAGCGCCAGGCGGTTGCGATCGCGGCAGGTCAAGGTGAGGATCACTTCCACCTCTGAGTGGCGTAAAAGCTTGTGAGCGGCCATGACCGGGTCCATGCGGGCCTCGGCCCGGGGGTTGTCCGCCAGAACCACCGCGTCCACCCGC
>CAZDRW010000520.1:0-3042 GCA_964507555.1 uncultured Desulfarculaceae bacterium | reverse complement strand
CGGGACCAGGAACTGCTGCCCACCACCAAGGTGCGTTTCGTGGGCGAAGAAGTGGCCGCGGTGGCTGCCGATGATCTGGAAACCGCACGCCAAGCGCTGGAGTTGATCAAGGTCCAGTACGAACCGCTTGAACCGGTGCTGGACATATGGCAAGCCATGGCCGAGGGGACTCCCCTGCTTCACGATGACCACCCCAACAACATCAATGTGCACGTTGCCATTGATGTGGGTGATGTGGAAAAAGGATTCACCGAAGCCGCCTTGCTGCGGGAAGACGTGTTCACCGCGCCCGAAGACAGTTACTTCATGACCGAGCCTTATGCGGCGGTGGCCAATCCCCGGGGGGATGGATCTCTGGAGTTTTGGATGCCCAACGCGGCTCCTCACCAAAAAGCCAAAGCCCTGGCCAATGCCCTGAATATGCATTTAAACAAAGTCATAGTGCGCAAATGCTGTATTGGCGGGGCCTTTGGCGGACGCTCGGATGTGTTCCCGGCCGAGTTTATCGTCGGTCTGTTGGCTGTGAAGACCCGGCGTCCGGTTCGCCTGGTCTACAGCCGCGAAGAAAATTCACTGGCCACCCGCAAGGGCCACGGCATGTATACGGTTATCAAGACCGGCATGGACAGCAAAGGGCAGGTGCTGGCAAGGGAGATCACTTGCTACATGGATGGGGGGGCCTATTCGTCCACCGGCCCTATTGCCACCAGCGTGCCGTTCCTGTGCATGGAACAGGCCTACAAACTGCCGGCGGTGCGCTTCAACGGCTATAGGGTCTACACCAACAAGCCCATCGGCGGCATGTACCGGGTGCATGGCCGGGCTTTCGCCTCTGGCGTGGATTTGCAGATGGACCTGATGGCCGAAGAATTGGGGCTTGATCCCCTGGAGGTCAGGCTCATTAATTCCCGCGAGGCGGGCGAAACCACGCCCACCGGCTCCAAGGTGCAGTCATGCGGCATGCAGGAATGCATAAAGGCCGCAGCCGCGGCAAGCGAGTGGGATCGTAAATTCAACAAGCTGCCCAAGTACCGGGGTATAGGCCTGGGAACCAACAGCGTGCAGACCGGATTCCCCCTGGGCATCCGGGGCGGATCGGCCGCCATCATCAAATTCAATGAGGATGGAGGGGCCACCCTCATCTCGGGAGTGGTGGACAACGGCCAGGGCAATGACAACATGCTGGTGCAGATCGCGGCTGAAGTCTTGGGCATGGACCCATGCAACATTCAGCTCATGAGCGCTGACACGGAAATAACCCCCAATGACCCAGGGGCCTATTCCATGCAAGCCACTTTCACCGGGGGCAATGCGGTGCTCCTGGCCGCTGAAGACGCCAGGGACCAGCTTCTCGAGGTGGCTGCCAAGAAGCTTGGAGCGCCGGTGACGGACTTGGTGGCCTCCGACGGCCATATATACGTTGACGGAGCGCCCGAGGACGCGCTGCCCCTGGCCAAGGTAATCCGGATGGCCCTGATCAAAGGCAAAAACATTATCGGCCGCGGCAGTTTTGCGCCCAAGGTGGACCACCGCCGGGAATGGATAGAAAATCCCCGGGGCCAGCTCAGCGAGACCTTCTCCTTTGGAGCCACGGTGGCCGAGGTTGCGGTTGATCCTGAGACGGGACAGGTGACGGTGCTGGATCTTTGGCTCAGCCAGGACTGCGGCAAGGTGCTCAACCCCACCCAGGTGGAAGGCCAGTGGGAGGGTGGCGCCACCCAGGGAGGCAGCGGCGGCGTGGTGCTGGAGGAGCATCTATGGACCAAGGAGGGACGCTGCCTCAATCCCAGTTTCCTGGAGTACAAGGTCCCGCTTTGTGTTGATACGCCCGCCATGCACAACCTGTTTGTGGATACCTTCGATCCCACCGGACCCTTTGGGGCCAAGGAAGCGGGCATGTCGATTGCGATGAGCGCGGCCCAGGCTATAGTGGCCGCGGTGAGCAACGCAATTGGAAAGCCTGTATTCGACTATCCGCTCACCCCTGACCGGGTGTTGAAAGCCATGCGGGCCGATGGAGATAAAACGCCATGAAGGCCACCGAAATTGACCACATCTGCATTGCGGTACGGAACCTGAGCCAAGCCCGGAAGCATTACGAAGAAATCCTGGGGCTGGTGCCCCATGGGGAATATGAGGCTCCCAGTGAGTCCATACGGGTGGTGCGCTACTACCTGGGATCAGTAGCTCTGGAGCTCATGGAGCCTATGAACCGGCGCTGTGAGGTCGCGCGCTTTTTGAAAAAAAAGGGCGAGGGCGTTTTTTTGATTTCTTACCGGGTGGACCATGTGACCCAAGGCTTGGACGAGCTCAAGCAAAAGGGCTTGCCCACCATTGACCGGGAGCCGCGTCGTCTCATGGGCAACAGCTACGCCTTTATCACGCCGCCGAACATGATGGGTGGCGTGCTGACGGAAATACTGGACGGCGAGTTTGACAACTCATACGAAAGTCCTTCTCGGGGATAGTTGAGTAAACCTGGGTAAATCCCTTGGCCCTCTTGCGCTCACGTCTGCTTATTTCAGGCCGATGGCCAAAATAGTAGATCAGCCAAGGGCTGAAGCACGTAATTAGGGAGAAAAATAATGCGAGCATTGATAATCGGCGGTGTCGGCGGCATGGGTCAGGGTGTTGCAAGGGATCTGATCAAGCAGGAAAAAGTTGAGAGCGTGATCCTGGCCGACCTGTATCCGGACCCGGCAAGGTTGTCCGCCAAACTGCGGGATAGCGAGAAGACCACCTTGATCAAGATGGATGTTGCCGATCATGACGCCATGGTGAGCGCGTTCAAGGACGTCAATGTGGTGATCAACACGGCCGGCCCGTTTTACAAAACCGCGGTCCCGGTGGCCAGGGCGGCGGTTGAGGCCAAGGTGAATTATATCGATATCTGCGATGACTATGAGGGCACCGAGATTCTGTTCAACTCGGAGATCGATAAACTGGCCAAGGATGCCGGCATCACCGTGCTGACCGGAATGGGGTCCGACCCGGGCACCAATAATGTTCTGGTCAAGTGGTTCGCCGACCGCCTCGACGAGG
>CAZDRW010000519.1:0-3050 GCA_964507555.1 uncultured Desulfarculaceae bacterium | reverse complement strand
ATCGAGGTCGATGGGCGTGTTCTTCATCCAGAAGGCCGGGCGGCGCTCATCCTCCTGGTTTTAGCCGCCGGCCCCGCGCTGGGCGGCAATGTCAAACCGCCCGCAGGCCCCGTATCTTTGGACCAGGCCATTGCCATGGCGCTCAGCTATTCGCCCAACATCACCCAGGCCAAAGAGGATCTGGAGGGAGCCAAATCCAAGGAGCAGGAGGCCTTCACCTATTTCCTGCCCACCCTTTCAACCCAGTACTCCTATCAAAAGGTGCAGAGCCCCACCATCATCCACACGCCCATGGGTGATATAAATTTTGGCGGCGACCAAACCTATAAGTGGTCCACCAGCGTGAACCAGCCAGTGTTCACCGGCCTGCGCCTTTCCAGCCAATACCGCTTGGCCGAATTGGGCGTGGACATCGCCGAGGTAAACGTCCTTTTAGCCAAGCTGGATTTGGTCCTGAAGGTGAAGGAAATCTACTTCGAATACCTGAGGTCGCAAAAATCCTTGGCCGTGGCCGAGCAGGCGGTGGTGCAGCTCAACAGCCAGTTAAAGGTTTCCCAGGATTTTTACGACGTGGGCATTATCCCCATTAACGACGTTCTGAAAACCAAGGTGGAATTGGCCAACCAACAGCAGAACCTGGTGGCGGCCCAAAACGCGGTGGAACTGGCCCGTAGCCGCCTGGCCTCCATTCTGGGCTTGCCGGTGGAGACACCCTTGAGCGTGGAAGATATCCTGCACTACCGCCCCATTAATGTGGAATTTCCCTGGGCCAAGGATATCGCCCGCAAAAAGCGCCCCGAGCTTACGGCGCTGGGCTTGCGGCTCAAGCAAGCCGAATACGGCATACAGCAGGCCAAGAGCGGCTACTACCCTGAGGTGGGGATCAGCGCTACCTACGACTACACCAGCGACTCGGCTGACATGAGTGATTCGCTATACTACGATCACACCGGCTGGCTGGTGGGCGCCCAACTTAATTGGAACTTCTGGGAATGGGGCCGTACCCGCGACCAAGTCAACCAACGCCGGGCCGACCGGCGCAAGTTGGTGGCGGTCCGTCAGGACCTGGAAGACCAGGTGGACCTGCAAGTCAAGCAAGCCATCCTTTATCTGATGGACTCGGCTAAAAACATTATCACCGCCAAGACCTCCATCGAGCATGCCAAGGAGAACTACCGCATAACCATGGAGCGCTATAAGGAGCAGCTGACCACCAACACCGAGCTATTGGACGCCCAAACGCTTTTGACCCAGGCCCAGAACAACTATTTTACTGCGCTAGCGGTGTACAACGTTGCGAAAGCCAGGCTCTGGCGGGCCATGGGCAGCGACCGGCCGGTGCCCTTGGCGAAAAACTAGTAGCAGAGCTAATGGCGCAGGGAGATAGCCGAATGCTGGAGGCACGAGACAACGAAAGCTTGGCCGAGACCGCCCGCAAGATTAGGGTCGACATTTTGAAGATGCTCAACCGGGCGGGCAGCGGCCATACCGGCGGCTCGCTTTCGGTCGTGGATATTCTAGTGGCGCTTTTCTTCGGCCACATGCGCCTGAGCCCGACCGACGCCTGCTGGCCCGAGCGCGACCGCTTCGTACTAAGCAAAGGCCACGGCGCGCCTGCCCTTTACGCGGCGCTGGCAGCCTTGGGCTACCTGCGCCCCGACGACCTCATGACCCTCAGGCAGGTTAACTCCTGCTTGCAGGGCCATCCCGACTCCAAAATGTGCACCGGGGTGGAGTGCTCCACCGGTTCCCTGGGCCAAGGCTTGGGAGTGGCCCTGGGCATCGCCTTGGGACTCCGGCTGGACAAACTTCCCAGCCGGGTCTACGCGCTTTTAGGCGACGGCGAGATGCAGGAGGGGATGGTCTGGGAATCGGCCATGGCCGCGGCCCATTACAAGGCGGCCAACCTCACCGCCATTTGCGATAACAACGGCCTGCAGATCGACGGCCGCGTGGCCGATATCATGAACATTGAGCCCCTGGCCGATAAATGGCGCGCGTTCGGGTGGAACACCATGGAAGTGGACGGTCACGACATCACCGCCCTGCAAGAGGCTTTGCAAGAGTGCCGCCATTACCAGGACGGCCCCAGCATGATTATAGCAAAGACGGTCAAGGGCAAGGGCGTTTCCATCTTTGAAGATCGTGCCTCTTACCATGGCGTGGCCCCCAACGACCAGGAGCTGAAAACCGCCTTGGAGGAATTGGGCGAGGTGGCCTATGCCTAAGGAAATCGCCACCAGAGTAGCCTATGGCGAGGCTCTTTGGGAATTGGGTCGCCGCAACCAAAACGTGGTGGTGCTGGACGCCGATCTGTCCGGCTCCACCAAGACCAATCTTTTCGCCAAGGAATTTCCCCACCGCTTCTTCAACATGGGCGTGGCCGAACAAAACATGATGGCCGTGGCCGCCGGCCTGGCCCATGCCGGCAAGATTCCCTTTGCCAGCACCTTCGCAATTTTCGCCGCGGGCCGGGCTTGGGAGGTGGTGCGTCAGTCAATCGCCTATTCGGCGACCAATGTAAAAATCGTGGCCTCGCACGGCGGCGTGACCGTGGGGCCGGACGGCGGCAGCCATCAGGCCATCGAAGACCTGGCTTTAATGCGCACCCTGCCCAACATGATCGTGATCGTGCCGGCCGACGCGGTTGAGATGAAAAAAGTAGTGGACGTCATGGCCCAGGTGCAGGGTCCCTGCTACGTGCGCGGCGGGCGCATTAAGTTTCCCGTGATTTTTGACCAGTCCTATGAGTTCCTGGTGGGCAAGGGGGTTTGCCTGCGCCAGGGCAAGGACGTCACCCTGGCCGCTTGCGGCATCATGGTCCACCAAGCCTTGGCCGCGGCCGAACTGCTAGCCTCGGAGCGCATTTCGGCGGAAGTGCTAAATCTCTCCACCATCAAGCCGTTGGACGAAGACCTGCTCGTGGAATCGGTGGCCAAGACCGGCTGCATCGTCACCTGCGAGGAGCACCTGGTCAACGGCGGTCTGGGCGGGGCCTGCGCCGAGAGCCTGGGTGAGCGCCATCCGGTGCCTTTGGAACGGATAGGGGT
>CAZDRW010000518.1:0-3050 GCA_964507555.1 uncultured Desulfarculaceae bacterium | reverse complement strand
CTGGTGAGCGGCCAATAGTTGCCCTCGGCGTCCCGCCAGGACACGCGGAATTGGTATTCGGTGTCTGGTTGCAGGCCATCGAAACGCCATACATGGGTGAGCTGCCTCTCAAACGCGACCTCCGCCTCCAGACTGGCGGCGAGCACGCCGTCTTTGAACAGTTCGGCCCGGTGCGGCCCCGGCTCAATGTGGGCGGTCCATATCGACAGGGCGTCCGGGGCGCTCCAGCGCTGCAAGGGGCCCAGTTGGAGAGGGCGGCGGTTGCGGGGGGAACGGGCCTCGACCCGGGGGGCCTGATGGTAACGCTGCAAGCCATCCGCCACCATCTCCCAAAGATTGGCCAGATGCCAGTCCCTGTGGAAATAGGCGGTATGTGCGCTGTAGGGCTCCCAGGAGGAACGGTACCATTGGAAGCCGGGGTTGAGAAGCGCCTGATGGGTGATGGGCCCGGCCACCGGGTCCAGGGGGTCGTAGAGGTTGCTCCAGCCCAAAGCCAGGTCCAGCTGAATTTGCCACACCGGGGTATATTTCTTGGCAATGGCCGGGATAACCCAAAGCGGCGAGCCCAGGCTGATCCAGCCCACGGGCAAGGGCGCCGGCTTGAGCTGGCGCTCCAGTTGGTCCAGGACGAAAACGCTGCCCAGGCTGTGCGAGACCAGGACCAGGAAACGCGGTTTGTCCAAGGCCAGGATGTCGTTCAGCCGGCGGTGCAGGCGCTGGTTGATGGCCTTGCGCACCTCCGGGTCTTCCATTTCCACGACATCGCCCATGTATTCCATGATGGTGCCGGCCACTTGGGCTGTCCAGTTGTAACGCCCCTTAAAGGGCCAATTTACAAGGGCCAGCAGCAGGCCGCTAATGCCGAAAAATAACAAGATGGCATATAAAAAGAATGCCCGGAGGAGCCTGGCCAGCTTTTGGCCCCAGCCGGCTCCGGGGGCAAACAAGCGGCCTAACTGGGCCCGGAAGGGGCTGGCGAGAAGCCAAGCGATGATCTTCAGGAAATTGGCCACTGTGGGATGCAGGCGGCCGTCCAGGTCGGCCCAATTGATCTCGCGCAGGCGCACCCGGGCCTTGGCCGCGGGGTCCGGGCTTTGGCCGCTTAAGGTCGGTTCCATCACCAGGTCATAGCCGCGGTCCAGGCTGCCGGCCGGCGGCGCCGGCTGGCTGGTGAGACTGGCCTGGCTGCGCAGGCGCTGGTTGAGGAAATTGAGGAGGCCTTGCTGGAACTCCTCCACCAGGGCCCAACGTTGATGGTTGCCCACCCCGTGTACGATCGCCACCACGCAGTCCGGATGCTGATTCACGCCTCGCCCCCCTTGGCATGTGGATAAGCATAGCTATTTTCCGTCACCTTAAAATGACAGAATTCGGCGCAGGGGCAGGCGTGGCGTGGGTTAGTTCTTTATGGCTCGGCAGGAGTGATGAGTCACGTTTAAAGGCGATATGCAGCTACGCGTCCCCCTATCCCCCATAGCCCGGCCGACAGCCAGGATGTTAGCACAATTTGAGAGGGCATATTGGGTCAGATTAGCGTGGAAACACTGCCAAGCGCTCCACCGACCACCACCAGGGTTTGGCCTCGCGGGTGAGGGTTAAACGCAGGTAGCGGGCCTCTTGAGGCTTGGCAAATGCATACTCGCCGTAACCGGCCGGCGCGGCGAACACGCCGCGGCCGCTGAATACCAAGGGCGCGGCAAGGTCCGCCGGGATCTCGCGCCAGTAAAGGCCATCGTCCGACAAGCTAATGGCCAAGCCGCGGGCGAAATCCTGGGGGAAGTTGGGGTTGGTTATGCGCACCCGTCCCACGGTTTGGGCCTTGCCCAAATCCAAGGTGAGGCTCATGCCAGGTTTCTGCGGCACCAAGGAGCCCCAGCGTCCCTTGTCCGGCACCCCCTTGGCCAGTTGAGCGGCGGTATCAGGGTCGATCGATGAACTGACTGATGATATGGGCAGCGCTTTGCCTTGGGTTCCCATGCGGCCGTCCAGCATGAAAACCATAAAGCGCCCGGCCTGGCGGGCTTGGAAGGATACCCCGGCCCGTCCCAGCGCGGCTTGGGCTTGAGCTGTTTCGGGGACCGGCACCACCAGGGCGTTGCCTGGCGAAACATCGATTAAAAGCGGTTCCTCCGCCGGAGGTTGCGTGTTGCCGTAATCGTCGGTGGTGTAATTGGCGGGCAAGGTCCAGATGCGGCTGGCCAGGTTCTCATGCAAGAACGCCGATAGCCAGGCATCGGCGTACACTTTTTGGATAACTTTGCTTTGCAACAGTTCGGCCACCAGGTTGCCGCTTTGCCGCCAGCCGGTCTCGCTGGCCGCTTGGCGCGATGGACCAAGCAGCATCACCTCGCCGATCAGGCTGGGATAGCGGACCTTGCGTTCCGCGTGCTTGGTGACCCTTAGATACCTGATCTCCCGCGGTGGGAAATAGCACTCCACCCGCGGGTAGCGGGTCTTGAAAAAGGGATGCGTGGCCGACCAATAGAACGGTTGCCAACCGTCGGTCATTTTGCGGATCACCTGGAACCGGCCGTCCGGTCCGGCCACCTCCACTGTGAGGTTACCGGGCGGAGCGCGGAAGTCCGGGGGCAAGAGCACCAGTCCGCCCACCATGCGGGGTTCGCCCAGGTCCAGGGTGAAACCCTTGCCGATGCCTTCTTTGCCCGAGAAACCCTGGCCGCTGTGAAGGTTGCCGTCCATGAGACTGCGGCCGGGATCGTCTCCGCCGATTCCGCTGAAGACCCACTTGTCCCTTGTCAGAAACTCCTCGGCGCCTTGCGGCGGCTGGAAATCGTAAACTATCCGTTCCTGCCAGACCTTATGGGGCAGGCCCAGGAAACCTATGCTTTCTTGGGGCCCGTCCAAAATGGCCGCCTTGGGGTCGGCGTCGACTTGAATGGCCGCATAAAGGCGGCGGTCGTTCCAGGCATCGGCGAATTGGGGGTTCTCCCCGGCGAAAAAGGCCAGCCGGTAAAAATTGCGATCAAATTGATAGAGGCCGGTAATTCCCGCTTGACGCAGTTGGTTGATAAATTCCTTTTCCTTGACTT
>CAZDRW010000517.1:0-3070 GCA_964507555.1 uncultured Desulfarculaceae bacterium | reverse complement strand
TGGGCGCGGTCATGGGGTCCAAAAACCTCAAGGCAGTGGCGGTTCGCGGTACCGGAAGCGTTTATCTGGCCAAGCCGGAGGAGTTCCTGGATCTGGCTTTGCAGATCAACCGCGAGATACGCGAGCACCCCGCCTCCCTGGAGCTTTCCCAATGGGGCGTGGCCCGCGGCGTGCAGTTCAGCTACCAGATGAGCTTCTTTCCGGTGGGCTACTTCGAGGACGTCTGCTGGGACGAGATGACCGATAAATACCCTGGCCCGGACTACGTGCAAAAATACGGCATCAAGAACATGGGCTGCTTTTGCTGTCCCAACCGCTGCATGAACTTCCTCTCGGTCCCGGAGATCGGCAAGGTGCTGACCTCTTGCGAGCCTTTCAGCGGTTTCACCGGCGCGGTGTGGAACACCGATATGAACGTGTTCATGGAAGCCACCCTTATGGTCAACCGCCTGGGCCTGGACTGCACTGAAACCTCGGCATCCATCGGGCTTTTGATGGAGCTCTATCACGACGGCATAATCACCGAAAAGGACACCGACGGCGTGGCCATGGAGCGGGGCAGCAAGGAGGCCATCCTCACCACCATCCGCAAGATCGCCGATCGCGAGGGCTATGGCGATCTTCTGGCCGAGGGCCAGATGCACGCAGCCGAGAAATTCGGGCAGGCCGCGGTGGACAAGGTGGATCAGGTAAAGGGACTGGCTCCCCATGCCTATGAATTCCGCGCCTACAAGGGCGCCGGTCTCATTCAGGCCATCGGCCACCGTGGAGATCCCTTGCCGGTGCGCGGTAGCGTGCTGGAGCTGGATTGGAACAACGCGCCCGAGTGGTTCCAACAGGTGGCCAAGGAGCAGTTCGGAGCTGAGGAAGCGGCCATCCCCACCGAGTATCGAGGCAAGGCCATGCTGGCGGTGGTTTCCGAGCACCTGGAACGGGTGCCCGATAATTTGGGCATTTGCAAATGGATCTACGGCCTTTTCATTTACCAGGATGCGGAGATTGCCTCCCGTTTATGCCAATACGCCACAGGCAAGGAATGGGAGGTTCCGGACCTGCTGGCGATTTCCGAGCGGGTGCGCAATTTGGAGCGCGCATTCGACGTGCGCCAGGGCCTGCGGCGGGCGGACGACATATTACCCAAAAAATTCTTCGAGCAGCCGCTTAGCAAGGGGAAATTCAAGGGGGAGGTGTTGGACCGCGCCAAGTTCGAAGGCATGAAGGATGAATACTACCAAATCAGGGGCTGGGACTCGGCCAGCGGCATTCCCACCGCCCAAAAGCTGCAGGAGTTGGGCTTGAATGATGCTGCCGACGATTTGGCCGCGCTTTCCAAATAGCGGGCGCAAACCATCTCCGGGAGATCAGCCTATAGCCAATGCTTAAGCTTGCAATGATTAACCGGCATCGAACTCCTTCCCGTCGGGATGCCGCCACAAGGAGTTGAGCTAATGAAAAAAGATCTGCCGGAAAAAGGAGCCATCCGCCAGAGAGACGGCGAGTCGCTCGCCATAGCGCCGCATATTCCTGGCGGCTTCATTTCGGTGGACCAATTCCGCAAGCTGGTGGCCGTGGCCGAGAAATACCGAGCCTCCGCGTTGAAGCTCACCTCCGGTCAGCGCATTGCCATCCTGGGCATCGATGAAAAGGATCTGGACCGGGTTTGGCAGGATTTGGGCATGGAGATCGGCTATGCCATCGGTTTGTGCGTGCGCATGGTCAAGTTCTGCCCGGGAACCACCTATTGCCGGCATGCCAAGCAGGACGCCATGGGTTTGGGTCTTAAATTGGACCGCCTTTATCATGGCTATCCCTTGCCCGCCAAATTCAAGATGGGCGTAGCCGGCTGCGAGTATGGCTGCTCGGCCCCGGCGGTAAAAGAAATTGGAATTAAAGGTATGCCGGAAGGCTGGCTCCTTAGCGTGGGCGGCAGCTGTGGAGCCAAGCCCAGACTGGGCGACGAAATCGCCCGGGGGTTGGATGAAGCGCAGGTTCTGGAATTGGTGAACCGTATCGTGCGTTTTTTCAAAGACTGCACTTGGGCCAATAAAATCCGCCTGGGCCGGGTCATAGATAAGATGGGCCTGGACGAATTTAAAAAGACCATTAACGCCTGAGGAGTCAGTATCATGGCCGTTGACGATATTCTGTCCAAAGGCGCCATCTTGCAGAACGATGGCGAAAGCTTCGCCATAATGACCCGCCTTTTGGGCGGCCTCTTGGATATGTCCGATGCCAAACACATCGCGGAAGTTGCCGAGAGATACGGAGTCGAAAAGCTCAAAGTGACCGGCGATCAGAGGCTGGCTCTTTTCGGCATTAAAGAGCTCGACTTGGATCAGGCCTATGAAGATTTGGGACTTAATCCTATGCCCGGTACTGCCTTGTGCCAGCAGTACCTGAAGGTTTGCCCGGGCAACGCCCACTGCGTGCGCGGCCAGCGCGACACTCTGGGCCTGGCCAAAGAAATTCAAGAGCGCTATCTGCCTTTTCCCAAAATCACCGCCAAGGTGAAGATCGGCGTGGCGGGCTGCTTCAACTCCTGCGCCGAGCCGGCCATCAAGGACATAGGCCTTATCGGACTCCCCAAGGGCTGGACCCTCATGGTCGGAGGCGCCGGCGGTAAAGAACCCATGCTGGGGGAAGTGCTATGCCAGGGGCTCGACGACATTGAAGCCGTGGAAACGGTGGGCAAGATATTGACCTACTACCGCGGAGTGTCTTTCCGTCCTGCCAGCAGGAACCTGCGGCTGGGCGTGATTTTAAAGAAAGTGGGTAAAGACCAGCTGCGCAGCGTTTGCGGGCTGGCTTGATATCAGGAGAAAGGAGATCACATGGCTAAGTGGCAGTGCACGGCCTGCGGATACATTTATGATCCCGCCCAGGGTGACCCCGAGCACGACATAAGTCCGGGCACGCCCTTTGAAGACCTTCCGGATGATTGGTTCTGCCCCAACTGCGGCGTGGGCAAAGAGTTTTTCGAAAAAATTTAGACAAAGGTGAGCAATGGAACTGCAATTGAGCAAACACGTATGCGGCACCTGCAATCAATGGGGCGGCAAAAGAGAAGCGG
>CAZDRW010000516.1:0-3074 GCA_964507555.1 uncultured Desulfarculaceae bacterium | reverse complement strand
CTTCAAGTCATGCCAGAAACCTTAAATACTGCGGTGCGCTTCCTTCCCCAGACGGCTACGCCCATTTCAAGGGAAGCTGCGGCGATTCGCTGGAGCTGTTTGTCTATATTGTCGAGGACAAGATTAGCACGGCAACCTATATCGCCCATGGCTGCGCCTTCACCCATGCCTGCGCCAGCGCCCTGACCAGTCTGATCATCGGCAGTGATCTGAACAAGGCATTTGATTTAGAGGAAGGCCATATCGAAAAGACGCTGGACGGGTTGCCGAGGGAACACCGCCATTGCGCCAAACTTGCCGTGCGCACCTTTCGACAAGCGATCACCGCTTACTATGCGAAGCGCCGGGCTCCTTGGAAGAGTATTTATTAGCTGGCCCCGCCTGGGCAACATAGTCAACTGAGTTGCGATGGGCTGCTCCGCCGCAGGTTTTGATTGACAGACGTGGGAACCGTAGATATGGTTGGGGATAACAGTCAACAAGCACATTAGGTGTTATTGAAAATGAACTCCCGGCAGACCCAGCACATCTATTACTATTTCGTCTTTAGCAGCAACATAGGTGCGCCCATGGGCTGACCGGGTGAATATGTATCACCAAGGCCGTGGGCGCAAAGCCCGCGGCCTTTTTTTGTGCATTTTCAGCGCAGCCCCTGGGGCCGCCGTGAAGCATGGTGAAGGGAATCCAAAATGCAGGCCAGTGTAGCGGAACCGATCAAATTGAGCGACCATTTGTACCAGCTAGGCACTAAGCGCTTCCCGGTTTACTTGTCTCTGGGTGAGCGGGGCATGATCATAGAAGGCGGCACCTGCGGCACCGCTGACTTGATCGCCGAGCAGATTAATATGCTGGGAGTGGACCCGGCTCGTATCGACTATCTGGCCCTTACTCACACCCATGCCGATCACATCGGCGCGGTGCCTCGGCTAAGGGAGATTTGGCCCCATCTGCGCGTCCTGGCCGGACCGGTCGCCGCCGCCGCCCTTGCCGCCGAAAACCATATCAAAGAGTTCCGGCCAGCCGACCGCATGATAGGCAAGATTCTTTTAAAAGATGGCCTCATCAAGGAGCTGCCGCCCGAAGCGCCCGAACATAGTTTCCGAGTGGACGTAATCCTGGAAGAGGGCGCCTGCATTGACCTGGGCCAGGGCGTGGTCTGGCAGGTGCTGCTCACGCCGGGCCACTCAGCTTGCCACGTTTCCTATTTCGAGCAAAAAGAAGGTGTGTTGGCCATGGGCGACATGGCCGGTTACCTGGACCCTGACCTGGACCTGATATGGCCTAACTACTTCCATAGTTTGGAGGACTATTGCCTTAGCATTCAGAAAGCGGCCATCTTGCCCGCCAAGACCGCGGTTTTAAGCCACAACGGCGCGGTTGATCTTAGCCAGCGCCCATTTCTGAAGCAGGCCCTTGACGCGGCCATGAATTACCACTTCCGCCTGTTGGGCCGCCTGGCCTCTGGCGAAAGCCGGGAAGAGATTTGCCGGGAGCAGGCCCAGTGGGTGTATGGTTTTGCGCCCATCGCCTCGCCCAAGGCCATTGAATTTTTGTGCGGGCTGCTCTGCCGCAGCAGCGGGAAAGCGGCGCTGCAGCTCCCGAGCGATTGCCTGGGCTGGACCCATTTGTATGCTGAAGGCCAAGCCGCCCCGGCCAAAGCCATGGCAGGGGGGCGCTTCTAGATTACACGGTACCCTTGGGGCGGCGTCTGACTCAGCCAGGGCGGGAAAAAAGGCGGCGCCCCTAAAAAGGCGCGCGCCGCCTTCGTCATAGCGGGCGCCGCCCTTTTAGTGCAGGAAGCGCTCCGCCGGGGCAAGCGATAGAAAATAGCCTGTGTTGCAACTTAGGCTACATCGCCTTTTGCTGCACCGCCCGGTGGTCCACCAACTCAAAGTTCTTGGTCTTTTTATTCAGCCAGCCCGAGAACAGAATGACCTCAGGATGATCGTCCAGGGAGTGATAATTTTTCACCGCTACTCCGCTACTGGATGCCTCATGAGCCTCGTAGACTCGGAAATCAACTTGTTGCGCGGTCTCGTTTTCGGCGCGGGTTACGGTTTTTAGGCTCCAGACCCAGTCCGGGTCCAGCTTGTAGGAGATGACCAAGGTTTGGCCAACGGGCTGTAAAATCTCCTTGGGAGAAGACAATTTTTCTTTCCCGGCCAGATTGGCTACATCCGCCTGCTTTTTCCCGAATAACTTACCAAACATGGCTTGTTTGCTCCTTAAAGGCCACTGCCGTGGCGTTTGATTATGATCATAAGCAATGCAAGCGGGATGCTAGTTTGATAACCAATTGATATTAAATAAAATAAAGTGTGCTGGCCAAATATATTAGGAAGCGCTGTTTCGTTTGGAATCGGATCTCGATCTGCGGCCGCGAGGGATCGGCTGGCATATCTATATGATTTATATAATATATTGCTTAATGTTACGCGGTTTCCATTTTTTAGGCCTGAGCGGAAATTTAGTTTCCTGTGACTCTCTAGTCGGAATGGATGTTTCCGTGGCAGACCTTTTGAAGCTATTACAATAACCTAGGTGATGTGGCCCTGCTAAGGCAGAGCGTGGAGGAAATCACAGTTCCGGTTTCTGACTAGGCTTGTGGATAAATATTGTGTAATTTAAATAGGTTGTCTCTGGCCTGTCTTTTGCTATGTCTGATCAGGAAAGTAGGAGGATTTGTCTTGTCGGATCAGCACCTGAGCTGCGAGCAATGCGGGTCAACTTTCCTATTCACTGAAGCGGAACGGGAACGCTTTGATAGCCGGGGATTTGATCCTCCCCGACGTTGCCCCTCATGCCGAAAAAGCCGGGTTAAGCTGCAAAGCGCGCCGTCCTGGCAACCCAAAAACCGGCGAGTGCACCGGCACCGCCATGATGACTATTGATTCTTTGCGAGGAAAGGAAGGCTCATGGCCAAGGGACCCATGACTAAAAAGGATATCGTGGCGGCCTTAGCCCAGGAGGCGGGTATCTCCCAGCCCCAAGCCCAGGCAGCCCTGGAATCCTTGATCGACGCTTGCAAGCAGGAGGTCAAGGCAGGGCGGGCTTTTCGTTTGTCCGGCCTGGGA
>CAZDRW010000515.1:0-3083 GCA_964507555.1 uncultured Desulfarculaceae bacterium | reverse complement strand
TGGAACCATTGGATTTTTTTAATATGATCGCCTTGGAGCTGGGCATGGAAGGCCCCTACACCAGCAAGGGGCAATTCCTCATCGGTCTAGGCCAACTGATTAATCATTGCCGCCAAGAAAACAAAATCCTGCTTTTGGTGGTTGACGAGGCTCATAGCCTGACTCCTCGCCTCTTGGAGGAACTGCGTCTAATGGGCAACTTGGATGGCACCTCCCCCCGCGTGCTCAATATCTTCCTGGTAGGGCAGCCCAAAGTTCTGTTGCTCATGAAAAAGGCCGGCGCGCGCGGCTTAATGCAGCGGCTGCACCGGCACTATTTGTTAAAACCCCTTTCCGAAGAAGAGGTCGCCAGCTACGTGCGCCACCGCTTGGAGATTGCCGGCGGTTCGTCCGATATATTCGATGAAGACGCCTTGCATGAGGTGCACAGCGTCACCGGGGGCACGCCTCGCCTGATCAACGCATTGTGCGACGAAACTTTACTCTTGGCTTACGGCCAAGACAAACGCCGCGTGGATCGGGAACTGGTACGCCAGGCGGCCCAAAATAACGCTATCTTGCTTTGGCCCTCACCCGAAAACGGCGCTGCGGACAGTGCCGCGCCCACGAACGCGGAAGGGGTCTCCCGCCAAGCGCCGCAATCTCAGGAGGCCGCGCCGCCGTATTCGGCTCCGCCGGAACCCAAGCCGCCGGAGCAGACACCTAAGCGCCGGAAAGGGATTGCCGCCTCGCCCCCTACGGAAAAGCCCGCCGGCCCTATTATGCGGGATCCCTTGCCTAAACCGGAACCAGAGTCTGCGCCTTCGGCAGCTGACAATCTGGCTATCATGCAAGCTTCGCGAAAAATCGAAGCCAAGACGTCCGCTAAGCGCGCCAAGGATAGCAAGCCCGGCCTGGGAGCGCGGTTCGCCTCCAGTCTGTCTAAAAAGCAGCCGGGCAGCCTTTGGTGGCGCCTGGTGTTTTTATTAATCGTGCTCTCTTTTGTTGCCGCTGGTTATGTGCTAACCAACCAGGACGCTCTGCGCCAGGTGAAAAGATGGTGGTGGATTATCAAGGGAAGGCCAGGTCCAGAGCTATTTTTGCCCGATGCTGGCGGACGGACGAACCGCCAAAAAGGCCCACAAGCGGAAAAGCCCACCAGCGAAAAGGATTGGGGTCCCAGCGTAACGGTTTCGCCCCCCAAAGCGCCCCCCGCCTCGCCCCCTGCGAACACAAGGCAGCCGCAAGGAGGCCCAAATGGGTAAGATGAGCGATTTACTGGAGCGCGGCGGGCGCCGTCTAGGAGAAGAATCGCAACACTCTGGAAGGCAAGAATCGGCTCTGCCTCCGCTCAAATCCGGCGGTGTCAGAAGGGTGCGTCGTGGATCGCAGGTCACCCCCAACCCTCGCAGCAAAGATACCAAGCCGACTTCAGCCATGGAAGCGGCCAGGGCATACGTAACACAGCCTGACTTTGACCCCCAAAAATGGACCGATCCGGACCACGAACGGCTAGTGAGCCTTTGGACTCCCAACAGCCCACAGGCCAAACGCATTGACATTTTGCGCTCTCAGCTGCTTTATCCTTTTCACGGCGAACCGCCGCGCACGATCCTGGTGACCAGCGCGGTTCCCCGCGAAGGCAAAAGCCTTTTAATCAGCAACCTGGCTATATCTTTCGCTCGCGGCATGCAGCAGTTCGTCATGGTGATCGATTGTCAGCTGATGGAGCCCCGCATTCATGAGCTCCTTGGCGTGCCGCTGCGTCCCGGTCTTTCCGATTATTTGGTGGGCAAAGCCACGGTCCCAGAGATTATGCACTGGACCCAAGTAGAGCGGTTGTCGGTAATACCTGCCGGCTCGCCATCGCACCTGTCGTCAGAGCTATTGGCTACCGATCGCATGGGCGCACTAATGGAGGAGTTGCGCGCACGCTATAAAGACCGCTACATGCTTCTGGATACGCCTTCGGTGCAGGCTTTTGACGACCCGGCCGTGATCGCCCGCAAGGTTGAGGGCATCATATTTATGGTTCAAAGCGGGACCACCGACCGTGAGGAAGTGATGCGTGCCCTTTCGCGCTTGCCCGAGGAGAAATTGGTGGGCATCGTGCTTAACGACAAGCTGTCCACCGTATCCGACGCCAGCGCGGTCGCCTCTCCCCAGGAGCGGGAGAATAACTTCTAATGCTGGCTTCATCCAGCAGACCATCGCCTTACCATCTTTTATTCTTGGCCGGCGAGTTTTTGGTGATGGTATTGGGCACCCTCCTGGCCCTCGTCATCCGCCTGCCCGATCCTGCCGCCGAATTGTTCTCTTGGAAATATTCCTGGCACCGCGTGATTCTGGTCCCGATCGTATTGCAACTTACTTTCTATTATTTCGATCTTCACAACTTCCGTATCGCCAGGCCTTTTCCGTGGACCATTACCCGCTTGGCTCAGGCCATTGCCGTGGGTGTCCTGACCTTAGCGGTGGTCTACTACATCCTGCCACGTCTCTTCCTTGGTCGAGGAGTCCTGTTCCTGGTTTTTATTAATGTCTTCGTCCTTTGCCTTTTTTGGCGGGGTTTATATTCCTGGGCTCTTAGGCATCACCTATTCGCTACCCGCCTCTTATTTGTGGGCATGGGCTCCCTGGCCGACTCCATCGCCGAAGAGCTTTTGGCGCGCTCAGACAACGCCTATCGTGTGGTATGCATTGTCTGCCCGACTAGTGAAAATCCCTCTTCCGAAAACCCAGAGACCCATGAAATCGAATTAATGCAAGCATGGGGCAGGCTATTAAAGGCCGATGTCCGCTTTGATATCAGCGAGCTGGTTGGGCTGGTGCGTTACTATAAGGCCGAGTTGATAGTCGTGGCCCTGGATGAAAGGCGCGGCCGCATGCCTCTGCAAGAGCTCCTCAGGACCCGCATGTTGGGGCTGCCTGTCATGGCGGGGGAGGACTTCTTCGAAACCATAGGCGGGCGAATTCTGGCCGACCGTATTAAAACAAGTTGGCTGGTCTTTTCACCCGGCTTTACCACCAGTGCCCTGCGGCGATTCACTAAGCGGGGTTTTGACATAGGCCTAAGCTTCCTCGGACTGCTGTTAAGCTCACCC
>CAZDRW010000514.1:0-3091 GCA_964507555.1 uncultured Desulfarculaceae bacterium | reverse complement strand
CGCAGTGCGAGAATAAGGATGGCTGTGTGAAGTCTGGCGAGTATGATGCAAGATTCTCAGATGAGGATAATAAACCACGGCCCGCCCGGCTTGCCAGGACCTTAAGCAGAAGTCCACATCCTCGGGAGCGTAAAAGATTCGCTCGTCCAAGGGGCCCACTCTTTCCAATAAAGCACGGCTGAAAAACCAGCAGCAGCTTATTGCCGTGTGAACGCAGGTGAGGCGATCAAAGGGAAAATCAGAGTACCAATCATGATTGATGGTGGGCCGCCGTAATAGCACGCCGGGCAGTTTGAGGAGCTTGTCGCCCAGAGTGGGCAACAACTTGGCCGAATCATAGATGCCGCCGCTGGGTAAAAGGATGCGGGGCGCCACAACGCCGACCTCGGGTAGGTCGTGAATGAGCTTTGCCACGGGCCGCAAGTAGTGGTCCAGGATCTCGGCATCGGAATCCAGCACGCAGATTAAATCCCCCCGAACCGCCCTTAGGGCCAGGTTGCGCGAGACCGTGGTGCCGGTGTTGCGTGCCAATTTAAATACTCTTAATTTTTCGCCCAATACCGATTGGAAAGTGTTCAATACCTCGGAGGTGCCATCCTGGGAGCCGTTGTCCACCACCAATATTTCGTAGGCCCAACCCGAACCGGCGGCAGCCAACGCAGCCGAGGATACGGCTTTAGGCAGGCGGCCGGCGTCGTTGTAGGTGATAATCACATAGCTAAGGCGGCATCCGGTCACTTTCAGGCCTCCTTGCGGGACAGCTCACGGTAAAGTGCGCCATAGGAGTTCAGCATGCTTTCCAGGCTGAATCGCTCAAGCACCCTAGCCCTTCCAACTAAGCCCATGTCCCGCGCCTCTTCGTGATCGCTCAAAATCCGCGAGATTGCTTTAGCCAGATCATCCGGCTGCCGGCTCTGCACCAACAAGCCGCTGCGCCCATCCGCCACCACCTCAGGCGTCCCGCCCACCTCCAGCGATGCCACTGGCAACGCGCACGCCATAGCCTCCAAAAGCGCCATGGGTATTCCTTCGGAGAGAGAGCTGAGCGCGAACAGGTCGGCCGCGTTCAGCAAACCTGGAATCTCGCTGCGCGCACCCAGAAAGAGAACCTTGTCCCTTAACCCCAAATTAATTACCTTGGCTTCCAGAGCCGGCCGTTGCGGACCATCCCCTACCAAAACAAGTTTGGTCTCAGCGGAAATGGCTTGCAGTTTCACCAACGCATCCAACAGCAAGTTGAAATCTTTTTCCGGCGCCAGCCTCCCCACGCTAATGACCACTTTTTCCTGCTCAGCAATGCCGAGTTCTTTGCGCCAAAAGGTCCGCGCATCTATATCGGGGCGGAAACCATTGGCATCAACTCCATTGTAAACCAAGACTAGACGGGAGGCCGGCAAGCGGTCTTGTTCCCGGGCAAACCTGAAGACATCGCGCCCCACGCAAACCGTCTTACGGCAGAGCAGGCCCGCAATGCGGCGCAGCCACTGACCGCGCGGACCGGCTCCAAAGCTGAGGCCATGGCGAGTGCACAAGGCCGGACGCAAACTCAGTCTGCCGGCCAAACCGGCATAAAGCCCGGCGCCTTCATTATGCGCGTGCAACACATCAGCCCTCCAACGACTGGCCAAGCGGGCTAGACGCGGCACTACGCGCCAATCCAGGCCAGCACCTTTGTCCAGGCTGAACCAACTGCAACCCAATTCCTCCACCTGGCCGGCCAAATCACCGCCCATGCCCAAAGTCGCCACGGCACATTTAAAGCCGTGCTCTGGTCCGCAGCGCACCATCTCCACAATGATGCGCTCCAAACCGCCGGTGTTCAGGCTGTGACAAATATGCAATATTTTAAGGGGTGGCATTCACGCGTTCCTTGAACTTGGTTCACCCACCATTCATCAGAAATAGGCCTTCAGACTACAGCTTGTCAATAAAAGCCGCAGGCCCCGCACTATGTTAGAATCTTGACCATGGCACAGCGACCTCAAAACAGCCCAAACCAGCTTAATGTATTGGTTATGGCCAGTTTATGGCCCAATCGCCATTCCCCCCGCCAAGGCATGTACAACTGGCAGCAATTCAGCGCCCTTTCTAAAATGGCATCCATGGCGTTGGTGGCCCCTGTGCCTTTCAGCCAGCTATGGCAAAGTGGGCAAGGCACACCACCTCCGGATCCCTTTCCTGTGCGGCGCCCTGTTTTCTGGTATGTGCCCAAGCTGGGCCGCGGTTTGCATGGAAAGCTGATGCTGGCCTGTGCGTGGCCCGCTCTACGTTCCTTAGCCAGTCGCTTGCATCCCAAGGTGTTCCTAGCCAATTGGGCATACCCGGATGGTTGGGCCGGCATCCAGGCTGCGCACCGATTGGAGCTCCCGGTGGTCCTGCAACTTTTGGGCAGCGACATTAACTTCATGGCAACCGATCCCATCCGCCGGCTCCATATTCAAGAGGCGTTAACCAGAGCCAGCCTGGTCACCACGGTAAGCGTCCCGCTGCGCCATAAGGCTCTTGGTTTGGGAATCCCGCCTGAAAAAGTTATAGTGCTGCCCAACGGAGTGGATACCACTCTTTTCCAACCAAGCGACCGTCTGTCATCCAGGCGTAAACTTGGCCTGCCTATAGATCATAAGCTAGTTTTATTCGTGGGGCACCTGGTTCCGGAAAAAGGTCCCCTCTTGTTATTGGAAGCCCTCGCGGAACTGCCTGCGGATGTAAGGCTGCTCATGGTAGGAGCTGGTCCTTTGCAGACAAGGCTTAATGACCAAGCAAGAGCCCTGGGCCTTTCGGACCGTATACGCTGGGCACGCGAGGTCCCTCACGAGCGCATACCGCTCTTCATGTCCGCTTGCGACTGCCTGGCTCTGCCGAGCCTGCGTGAGGGAGAACCCAACGCAGTGCTCGAAGCATTGGCCGCGGGGCGGCCTGTGGCTGCCTCCCGGGTTGGCGGAGTGCCGCAATTAGTGGCCGACGGCGCCCAAGGCTATCTATGCAAGGCCGGCAATGCGCAAGATCTAGCCCGCGCCCTACTGCTTACGCTAGATCGAAAATGGGACCCGCAAGAATTGGCCGCGTCGGTTTCCGGTCGCACTTGGCAGGC
>CAZDRW010000513.1:0-3092 GCA_964507555.1 uncultured Desulfarculaceae bacterium | reverse complement strand
AAGGAACATGGCGAAATAGTCCTGATCAGGTTGAACAATGGCGTGACCAATTCGCTGACGACCAAATTGGTGACGGAGCTTGCCACAGCGCTGGAGTTCGCTAAATCCAGATTCAAGGGACTGGTGCTGGCCGGCGGCGAAAAGTTCTTCAGCATGGGGTTCGATCTGCCCTCGCTTCTCAAAGGGAGCGAGGAGGAGATGACCGGGTTTTACCTGGACATCAATAAGCTTTGGTTGGACCTGTACACCCTGCCTTTAGCCACGGTGGCGGCGGTGCAGGCCCACGCCATTGCCGGCGGCACCATTTTGGCCATGATGTGCGACTGGCGCATCGCGGCCCAGGGCCGCACCCTTTTGGGCCTGAACGAGATCAAGCTGGGGGTGCCGGTGCCATATCTATCTGATCTGGTTCTGCGCCAGCTAACCGGCGAGCGCGCCGCCGACCGGATCGTGTTCGGCGGCGAGTTCCTGGATTCGGCTGGGGCCCTGGAGATCGGTCTGGTGGACCAGGCGGCTGCCAAGGAAGAGGTGGAGGAACTGGCCCTGCAAAAGGCGTCGCAGCTGGCGGCCATGCCCGCGCGGGCCTTTCGCGAGATGAAGTCCTGCCGGGTGGCCAGGGTCGCGGCCAGCTATAAGCAAAACCATAAGCAGCGGAATGCCAACTTCCTTGACATATGGTTCAGCCCGGAGACCAGGCCGCTCTTGCAACAAGCGGCTGAAAAATTCTAGCCAGCCCTTAAGGCGATCAGGCTAAAAAACTGGGCCCTTTGGTTTGGGCAGGCTTCGGGAAAGCGTGCATGCAAGACCTGGCTCCCCAAATATACCGGCAGCGTTTTTTAATGGAGGCTGTCTACACCCTGGAGGCTGATGAGGCCAAGGTGCGGGACTATCTTCTGGGCCTGGCCCGGGAACTGGGGCTCAGGGTTTATGGCGAGCCCCTGGTGCATGCGCCGGAAGGCAAGGGCAGGGCCGAGAACCAGGGCTATGACGCCTTTGTGCCGCTTATCGACTCGGGTATATCAGCTTATGTGTGGAGCGCGGTCAAACTCATCTCGGTGCTGGTTTATTCCTGCAAGCGTTTCGAGCCCCGGCTGGCCATCGAGTTCACTAAGGATTTTTGGCAGGTGAAAGGGCCGGTTGAATATAAAGAATTCTGATTAGGCCATGAGGGCCGCCTTGAGGCGGGCTTCGGCATATATAGGCAAACCTATGCGCTTAGACGATTTCATGCCCCAGTGGCATTTCAGCGAGTATCACCAAACCATGATCGCCGCGCCGCCGGAGGCTGTGTATGAGGCCGTGCGCCATTTGGACACCGGCTGCTCGCCGGTGGTGGGTCTTTTGCTGCGCTTAAGGGAACTGCCCTGGCGGCTCAAGCAGCGTGATTTTAAGAGCCCCGGCCTGGGCTGCACCCTGGACGACATGATCAAGATGGGTTTCATAGAATTGGCTGACCAGCCGCCCCGCGAGTATGTGTTCGGCCTGGCCGGGCGCTTCTGGACCCTGGACTACGAGATCCTGGGCCTGACCCCCGAAGGCTTTTCCGGCTTGGCCCGGCCGGGCTATGCCAAGGTCGCGGCCAACTTCCTGGTCACCCGGTTGGGGCCCGGCACCTCCAGGCTCAGCACCGAGACCCGGGTGCAATGCCTGGGCCCCCAGGCCAAGCGCGAATTCCAGCGCTACTGGCTCATGATCCGGCCCTTTTCCGGCTTGATCCGCTTGGAGTGGCTACGCCTGGTAAAGCGGGAAGCGGTGCGCCAAGCCAGAAGCCGCTGAACCGGCACAGGCTTCCGATAGCTAAAAAAGGCTGTAGAAGCGAATAGATGCCAACAATTTGCCTCTAGCGGGCTTCTGGGCTGAATATACAATTTATGGTGGCTGCCTGGGCGGGCCACACTATATCCGGTGTGCGAGATGCCGCTATAAGCGCCCTGACGGCTCCGCATCCTGGTTTGTCCTTTAAAACAACACAAAAAAATGCCGTCAGGCCTTGCAAAGCAGGGCATGTGGCCTTATTGTTTCCACAGCCTGTTAGCACTCGCAGTTGGTGAGTGCTAACAAATTTGGGCCCAAGGCCACCCCAGGGCTCTCATACGTATAGGGAATATTTTATTTATCATAATCTTCAAACCTTAAAGCTAGGAGAGGTGCAAGCATGAAAATAATGCCTCTGCAAGACCGCGTGATCGTAAAGCGGCTCGAGGAAGATACCAAGACCGCCGGCGGCATCATCATTCCCGACACCGCCAAGGAAAAGCCCCAGCAGGGCAAGGTTGTGGCTGTGGGTCCCGGCAAGGTGCTGGAAGGCGGCACCCGGGTTGATCTGACCGTGAAGGCCGGCGACGTGGTGCTCTTCGGCAAGTATTCCGGCAGCGAAGTCAAGCTCGATGGTGAGGAACTCCTCATCATGCGTGAGGATGACATCCTGGGCATTATCAAGAAGAAGTAACCCTATTCGCTGCACAGGACGCCAGTCCATAACGCACTAGAATCACTTTGGAGGTAATTTAAATGGCCAAAGAGCTTAAATATGATGCCAAGGGTCGCGAAGCCATGATGCGCGGCGTGGACGCCCTGGCCAACGCGGTCAAGGTGACCTTGGGACCCAAGGGTCGCAACGTAATTATTGATAAGTCCTTCGGCTCCCCCACCATCACCAAAGACGGCGTGACGGTGGCCAAGGAGATCGAACTTGAAGATAAATTCGAGAACATGGGCGCCCAGATGGTGAAGGAAGTCGCTTCCAAGACTTCCGACGTAGCCGGCGACGGCACCACCACCGCCACCGTGCTGGCCCAGGCCGTTTACAAGGCCGGCTCCAAGCTGGTGGCCGCGGGCCACAACCCCATGGCTATCAAGCGCGGCATCGATAAAGCCGTGGAAGCCGCCGTGGAGGAGCTCAAGAAGATCTCCAAGTCCACCAAGGACCAGAAAGAGATCGCCCAGGTAGGCACCATCAGCGCCAACAACGACGCCACCATCGGCAACATCATCGCCGAGGCCATGAACAAGGTTGGCAAAGAGGGCGTCATCACCGTGGAAGAGGCCAAAGGCATGGAGACCACCCTGGACGTGGTCGAGGGCATGCAGTT
>CAZDRW010000512.1:905-3097 GCA_964507555.1 uncultured Desulfarculaceae bacterium | reverse complement strand
GTGCGGCCCACGCCCCCCACGAACAAGGTGTCGCCGGTGAAAACGTGGCCCGGGGTGTAGAGGCAAATGCAGCCCGGCGTATGGCCCGGGGTGTGGAGCACTGTGAGGTCAACCTCGTCGCCCACCTTGATGTGGTCGCCTTCGGTCACGGTCTCGTCGGCCGGGGGGGTGCCGGCGCAGCCCAGCATGCGGGCGAATTCATTGGCGTGGGCGCTTATCATGCCCTGGGCGTCGTCCGCGTGCACCACTATGGGAGCGCCGGTGAGCTCTTTCATGCGCGCGTTGCCGCAGGTGTGGTCCGGGTGGCCGTGGGTGTTGACGATCTTAACGATCTTTAGCCCCTCTTTGTCGGCCGCGGCCTTGATGCGGTCCTCCTCGCCGGCCGGATCGATCACCAGGGCCTGGCCGGTTTTTTCGCAGCCCACCAAATAGGCGAAAACCGCCATCTGTCCCACCAGAATTTGTACAACCTTCATAAGCTCCGCGCCTTTTTAGAGGTAGGTGATTTTGTGGCCTAAAGGCTAGCAAAGCCCCGGCAAGCCGTCAACCGCGGCGGCAAAAAGCCCTCAAGCCCCGCGCCGCCCCGGCCGATGAATATATTAGACAAGACCAAAGCGCCCCCAGGGACAAGGAGGTCCGCCATGGGAAAAAGCTTAAGGATGAGCCTGCGCGATGTAATTCGCTGCCTGATGCAATCCGGCCTGTATTTCGAGCTGCCGCCCTGGGAGCGGTTGACCCTGGCCAAGGTGCTCCTAAGGCGCTACTTTAACTAGGTTTTACCTGTGGCGTAGGAGTGCAGGCCGCTCAAGAGCTGGTTGACCCCAAAGTCGGTGAACAGCACGCAGCCAAAGCCGATCAGGGAGAACCAGGCCAGACGCCTGCCCTGCCAGCCCCGCATGTAGCGGCTGTGCAGCATGGCGGCGTAGACCAGCCAGGTGATCAGCGACCAGGTTTCCTTGGGGTCCCAGCTCCAATAGGTGCCCCAGGCGCTGTTGGCCCAGATGCTGCCGGTGACAATGCCGGCGGTCAAAAGAATGAATCCCACCACCACGGTTTGATAGATTAGTTCATCCAGGAGCAGCGCGCGCTTGGATTTGGGATCATTTTCCTGCTTGGTCACCAAGTACATCAGGCTGAGAGCCGCTGACACCGCAAAGCCGGCGTAGCCCAGGAAGCAGGCGATGACATGGGCGATGAGCCAGTTGGATTTTAAAGCCGGCATCAAGGGCTTGATGGCCGGGTCCAATTTAAGGGCATAAAGCATGGCGAAAAAGGCCAGCGGCATGGCGTAGGCCCCGATCACCTTCATGCGGGTCTTGTTCTCGATGATGAGATAGATCAGGGTGATGGTCCAGGCGAAGAACACCAGGGACTCGAACAGGTTGGAAAAGGGCGCGTGGCCGTAGCCCTGCTCATAGGAAGCCACCCAGCGCAGGATGATGGCGGTGGTGTGCACGGCCAGTACCAACCAGGTGGCCACGGTGGCGGCGCTGCCGAAGAATTCGCGCTTGAACACCCCGTTGCACAGATAGAGCACGCTCACGCCAAGATAGGCGAAGGTTACGGCCACCAGCAAGGTGTTGGACAAAGCTTCCAAGGCCTACTCCCCTCCCCTTAGGTTGTCGTGCAGGCGCTGCATGATCCGCTCCAGGCCGATGCGGTTCTTGTTGGTGGAGCCGGATATCTCCACCCGGGTCCTGCCGCTCCCGGCCGACTCCAGCCGGACCCACACTTTTCTATGGGCAAAATAAAAGGCGATGAGGAAGCCGATCACCATAATGCAGCAGCCCACCCAGATGAACCACACGCCGGGGTCGTACTTCACCTGCAACCCGCTGTAGGGCACGATTTTCACATCCACCAGCTCGATCTTCACCGGCCCTTTTTGCGGAAACTTGTTGCCCGCCTTGAAGGCGGTGATGGCCATGGGCTCGCCCTGGGGCGGCTTATAGGCCATGCGCGCCACCGGGCCGGAATACATCTGACCCATCTGTACGTTCTCGCGCACCTCCAAGACCCCGGCCTCGCCGCCGCCGGGCAGGGGGTTCCAGCGTTTGGGCGCCAGTTCGGCGTCAAAGGTCTGGCCGTCCCGGGTTATGCGCACCGTCACCTTGCCCGGGCTCTGGCCGTAGGACGCCTGGTAGAAGTCAATGCCGTTGAACTCGGCCGGGTCGTTGACCACCAGGGAATTT
>CAZDRW010000512.1:0-895 GCA_964507555.1 uncultured Desulfarculaceae bacterium | reverse complement strand
CTTGCCGTTTCGCAAAAAGGTCACGTCCGAGCGGTATTCGCTGACCATGCCGTTGGGGTAACGGCTTAAGCTGAACTTGTCCAGGCGCAGGCTGAAGCCTAGCTCGCGCTCCTGGTCGTGGCCTATGGTGATGCGGTCCAGGGTTTCGCCCTGGATGATCATCATGTCGCCGCTGAAACCGAAGATGTTGCCGATCATGGCCCCGGCGAAGATAATCAGCACGCTGGAATGCACCACGTACACCCCCAGGCGGCTCCAGACGCCCTTTTGGGCCAGCATGACCAGGCCCTCTTTATCTCCGAGCGTCTTTTCATGGACCTTGCCCAGCTCCTTGGCCAGGGCCTGGCGCGCGGCGCCGGCGGCGTCATTGGGCGCGCCGGGCAGGGTGAAGCTGTGGGCCGCGGCGCGCTTTTTATCCAGGTCCGCGGCCGGGTCCTTGCGGATTATCTTGAACACGCCGGGCAGGCGGTTCAAGGAGCAGACCACCAGGTTCACCGCCAGAAGCGTAAGCAAAAGCCGGAACCAGGCGGCGTGGTACATGTCGCCCAGGCCCAGGCCCAGGATCAGCCCGCCCCAGGTGGAGCCGAATTCGCGCAAGTAAAGCTCGGCCGTTTCCTTTTGGGGCAAAAGAGTGCCGGCCACCGAGGTGGCGGCCAGGATGAGAAGCAAGGAGAAAGACAGCTTCACCGAGGCGAAGAAACTCCAGACGCGCTCTCCCACAGATGACGAACTTGGGTTTTTGCTCACGCCAACTCCGCTTGCTTAAGAGACGATCACTTCCTCAGGAATTGTTCCTATTGAAGAGAAGAAAGCCTATCACGCAGATTGTTATTAGACAAGCCTACCCGCTCCAGCCAGGCCAGGGCCGCTTTGGCCACCTTGGCCTCGGCCCGGG
>CAZDRW010000511.1:0-3105 GCA_964507555.1 uncultured Desulfarculaceae bacterium | reverse complement strand
GATTTTGGCCGGCTAGAGACTGATCTCCACCAAGCGTCATCACGCCAGAACGCCCGCGTTGGCCCGTTGTCATGGTGCCTGGGGCCGGCGATTGGCGAGCCTCGGCCCGGCCAATTTGGCGGGCCAAGCCGGGCTCGCCACCTGAGGCGTGATTGCGGTTAGCGTGCGCGCTCATTAGCTACGGCAACGCTTCGCTTTGATGATGTACGGCGTAGCTGGAATGAAATGGAGGTGGCAATCGCGGCCATGATGTTTACAGGCCACCAAAGTCTTGCCGCGAATCATGCCTGTGCGGCTTCGCACTGGAGGCGGCGAGCGCGGAGGTAATGGTCTCCGACCACTAAGCGTTCGTTGCGAATTACGCCCGTGGGGCTCCCCACCGGCCTCGCGACCCTACGGATGGCAGGCGCCGACGGAGTGGCGCCGGCAAGCGCGAAAGACAACAGATCGGGAACCACCGATGTTCATCGCGAATTACGCCCGTGGGGCTCCCCACCACTTGACAGCGGTTGGTTGGGTGCGGCATATTTTAATTGACCGGCCAGTCAATTATCAGGAGCCGAGCCATGACCGGAAAGCGACAACGAGATCCCGAGGCCACCCGGGCCACCATCCTGGACGCCGCGGAACAGATCTTCGTGGAACACGGCTTCACCGGGACCCATCTCAGCGATATCGCAAAAAAAGCAGGCGTCACCAAGAGCCTCATCCACCACCACTTCGGCTCCAAAAAACAACTCTGGGAGGAGATCAAGCGCCAGGAGTTCACCCGATACGCCGCCGAGCAGGAAAGGCTTCTCCAGGCGGGGTCCATGGACGCGGACCTGCTGTGCGAGGCCATGATTCAATATTTCAAATATCTGCAAAGAAATCCGAACTTCTCCCGCCTCCTGACCTGGATGAAGGTCGAGGGCGATCCAAGCTGCGGGGACATCGCCAATGAACTGGCCCGACAGAGCATAAGCGGCATTCACCAGGCCCAGCAGGATGGGATTTTACGCCAAGATATCAACCCGTTGTTCATTTTTATGACTTTCATCGGCCTGGTCGAGTCGTGGTTCGAGGCCAAGCACCAGTTCCTGTGGTTCGAGGCCGAGCACCAGTCCCCGCCGCACCTGGCCCCCGCCGGACCGGAGACCGGTCAGGTGGACGAGGCCTACTTGTCGTCCGTGCTCAAGATTTTCTTTGAGGGGCTGCTGCCCCGGTGAGGCAAAAAATTTTTCGCTTGACATTGATCGGTCGACCAGTTAATTAAAGATTAGTTGACTGGTCGGCCGATTAATTAATCGGCCGGAATCGTAACCCAAGACTTTGAACCGATCGGTCAAGAGACATCGAGGACCGAGCAAACACCAAGGAGTGGATTCATGTCCAGACGACCCCAAAAGGTGCTGATCATCCAGGGCAATCCAGACCCGGACAGCCTGTGCCAGGCCTTGGCCGAGGCCTACAAAAACGGCGCCCAAAAGACCAACGCCGAAGTCCGGCAAATCGACGTCCGGCAAATCGAGTTTGATCCCAATCTGCCCTTTGGCTACAAAAGGGACCTGGATCTGGAGCCCGGCCTGGTGGACGCCCAGCAATCCATCGCCTGGGCCGACCACCTGGTGTTTGTCTATCCCACCTGGTGGGGGACCATGCCGGCGCTGCTCAAGGGATTCGTGGACAAGGTCTTCACGCCCGGCTTTGCCATCAGGCACCGGAAGGGCAGCCTTCTATACGACCGGTTGCTCAAGGGCAAGACGGCCCGTCTGATCGTGACCATGGACAGCCCGCCGTGGTATTTTCGGCTGATCACGGGCCAACCGGGCCATCGGGCTATGAAACAGGCGACCCTGCATTTCTGCGGCGTCAAGCCGGTCAAAATCACTTCCCTGGGTCCGGTCATGGGTTCCAAGAAGGCCAAGAGGGTGGGGTGGCTCCATCGGGTCCAGCAACTGGGTGAAAACCTGGCCTAGCCTTTGAGGGGGCGAGCCCGCCACCGGGTGAGGCCTGGGTCTGGGTAACACGCCGAGCTGGGTGGAGCCATAACACCCAGGACCCTTGGTTGGCGGACCTCAGCCCCGCGACGCCCTGTACCGCGGAGCCGTAACGTAGTGGAGGCGGCAAACGCGAAAGACAAGAGAACGGGTACCCCCACTGTTAGTCGCGATCATGCCCGTGCGGCTTCACACTGGAGGCGGCGAGCGCGGCCGGGTTAATGGCAGACCACCATGGCCTCGCGGCGAATCACGGCCGTGCGGCTCCGCACCCGGGGGCGGCCGGAGGTCAGGCCTTGGTGCCTGCGATATAATTAAAGGTGTTATGACTGACGACGGGGCAAAGTTGAAAAACGTTCGATTCGCGGGGAGGTTAGCGAGAAATCGCGTAGCCTGGCGCGAAACAGCTGGATACAGGCTCTGGTGGGCTCAGGTGATGTAACATGAGAACGGAAGAACTGGGTAATTCAAGGCTTCTGAACCTGCTTTTCAAACCGGTTGGAGCGGTGATGGGGAGCAAGCTTCGACAGAGGCTGATGAACCCTTTGAAAACCCTGCGTGCCGCCGGCGTTCAGGCTGGGCAGTCCGTTCTGGAAGTGGGTTGCGGTACTGGATTTTTCACGTTTCCGGCGGCAAAGCTGATTGGTGACCAAGGTTGCCTGGTGGCGATGGACGTTTCCTCGGGCTTTATCGAGACGGTGTCGAGAAAGGTGTCAAGTGCCGGTTTGAAAAACGTCCGGGTCTTAAAACGTGATGCCCTGGAAACGGGACTGGATGCCGCCAGCCTGGACAAGGTCCTCTTGTTCGGGGTGATTCCTTTCCCCATGTTGCCGTTGAATCGGCTTCTACCCGAAATGCACCGCGTCCTGAAACCTGAAGGAACCTTGGCCGTATGGTTGTGGCCGCCCGTGGTGCATTTCTGGGTGCCCAAGTCGATCCTTCGCTCCGGGTTATTCACTTATATTGACAAACAAAATGGGGTGTACAACTATCAGCGACGTCAGGTGGTAAACTGATTTCCCGGTGAGGACGGACCGGGCCCGCCGGGCAGCGGGGATGGGTATTTTTTTCGGAAAGCTTCGCCGGCCGGAGAAGGGCGTAAAAAAGATGCCGGTCTACAGTTTCG
>CAZDRW010000510.1:0-3109 GCA_964507555.1 uncultured Desulfarculaceae bacterium | reverse complement strand
CGAAATAGCCGAAGATAACGTGGACGGTGTTTTGCCGCACAAAGTTGGTCATCATTGTAAAGTGCGATTCCGCCGGCCACCAGGCCACAAGCAGCACGTGGTTCTTTTCAAAGTTGTGCGAGCCTGTCTCTTTTTCGCACTCTGCTGTTGATTGGTGAGAGCTTATGCCCATCACGCCCAGGATGTAGTATCGGTCTTGCACGCTCACCAAATCCGCCTTGGGCGCTTTTTTGATCAGATCCGACAGGCCTTTTGAGGCGGACAAAAAACCCGTGGTTGTATCTGTGGTGGCCAGCAAAGCGTAATTCTGCAGCTTTGGCAGCCTGCTGAGCGGCTTGGAATCAGATGGCTTGTTCTTGGTATCATCAATGCGAGTCAGAACCGCGAGGTGGGCATCGTGGGTGGTGGCTCCCACAGCGGCCCTGAGTCGGTTCAGAAGGTTTTGGATGCTTTCCCCCAGCTCGATAACGCCAAGCAGGATTCTTTTTCCAGATACAGGGTCGCGCTGGAAAACTGGAGCCGCGCTTCTGGGGCCGATATACAGCTCGTCCCAGGAAAACCCCACCACCGGAACCCCTGTGTGCGCAGCATCACTGGCCATCCAAGAGGTCACGGGATTTAGGTTGGGGAGTACGCTGGTCTTATTGAAGATCAAGAAGTTTTGCAGGCCTGGATTCACATAGATGCGTATAAAACGGAAGAGATCTTCGGCTTCACCTTGATCCCAGTGCCTCTTCACGACCTTGATAATCGCCTGCCGGGACTGAACGGCTTGAGGGCTGGACATGCCATGGCGGGCTACCGCTTCATGCGCTTCAAGCATCAATGATTCTATTTCATTATCCTTGCTGATAAACCTGGCGGCCATCAGGAGGGAGTGCTTCCGTTCGTTGGAGGCTAACTCGGTGGCGCCTTTAATGGCCGCAATGGTGTTGAGGCCGATCTTCTCATGGGATTTAATGGAGGCCCCGAATAAAAAGAGCATATAAAGCAGCGACAGGCCCAAAAAGGAGGCGATAAGCCAACGAAAATTCATATTGCCGGGCAACCACACTGAACACCTCCGGCGTGGCGGGAAAATGAGTTCTTCTGGTCTGGCAGGCGAGGCCCTGATAACCATCATATTCATTAGAGCAAAAACCGGGCCAATGAAAATGCCCCACAACTAGCTGATTTAACAGCTTTGGAGGCATATGCCCAGAGAAAATGACCGCAGCATTATGACCTGCCACCACAAAGTGATATGCTTTTAGCCGTCTAAACCGTTAGCAGCGTGAGTTCTGATGGCTGCGCCCCGGGTTGATGTAACAAGGAGCCAAGGGTCATGGCCCAAATACTTCTGGTGGATGACGAAGCATTTTTCCTGAAAATAATGCAGGAAAACCTGCGTTCATTAGGATACGACAGCCTGACTCCCTTAAGCGATCCGGCACAGGTGGTGGGAGCGGTGCGGGCCCATTGCTTTGACGCGGCGTTTCTGGACATCAACATGCCGGGCATGGATGGCCTGCAACTCCTGGAACAGGTCAAGCTGATCAGTCCCCAGACCGAGTGTATCATGGTTACTTCCAACGAGGAGATACCCAGCGTGATCCAGGCGATCAAGCTGGGCGCCTATGATTATCTGGTCAAGCCGGTAAGCGCGGACCAGTTGGAACGTGCCTTGGATAGGGCCTTGGAACGCAAGCGGATGATGGACATTCATCTCTTGCGTCAGGAGAGGTCCTTCAGCGAAGCCTTGGACCAACCGGAGGCCTTTGCGGAAATCGTGACCAGCGACCAGACCATGCTGAGGCTTTTACATGAAGCCGAACTGCATGCGCGTTCTGATATTCCTGTTTTGGTAAGCGGTGAAACCGGCACCGGGAAAGAGCTCATGGCCCGCTCGCTGCACCGGGCCAGCCGCCGGGCCGAGGGACCTTTTGTGGCGGTGAACATGCTTTCCCTCTCGGCTAGCTTGTTCGAGTCCGAGTTTTTTGGCCACGCCAAAGGGGCCTTCACCGGAGCTATAGGCGAGAAAAAGGGCTACCTGGGCGAGGCCGCCAAAGGCACGCTTTTCTTGGACGAGATCGGCGATCTGCCCATGGATATTCAGGGCAAGCTTCTGCGCATCCTGCAGGAAGGCGAGTACACCCCGGTGGGCAAGACCAGCCCCTTGCGGGCGGATGTGCGTTTCGTGGCGGCCACCAACCAGGATCTTGACCAACTGGTGGCCCAAGGCCGCTTCCGCAAGGACCTTTATTACCGGTTGCGTTTCGCGCAGCTCCATCTGCCTCCCCTGCGGCAGCGTCTGGACGACGTTCGCCTATTAGCCGCTAAATTTCTGGGGGACTCCTCCCGTCCGCGAGCCGAGCTCTCCACCGCTGCAGAGTCCCGCCTGATTGGACACGACTGGCCGGGCAATGTGCGTGAACTGAAAGGGGTGATTGAGGCGGCGGCCAATTTGGCGGAAAAGGGGCGGATTGAGCCAGGCCATTTAAACCTGCCGCAGTCCAAGTTCGAAGCTGCCAGCGGCCCTTCCGGCGCGGAGTTCTTGGAGCCCCTGGCTGAAGTGGAGCGCAGGCATATTCTCACGGTTTATAAAACGATGGATGGCAATAAGACCCAAGCCGCCCATCACCTTGGCATAAGTCTCGCCACCTTGCAGCGTAAGCTCAAGGCCTACCAAGTCAAATAGTCGCCTAAAGCGCTTCATTTTGAGCAGGCGCTTCATTTTGATCATAAGATAAGAGTCTCCTCGGGTACCGCCCCCGCCTCTGGCTTCGCGTAACTATTATTAAAATATAGATAAATAAACCAGCGCGATTGTTGGCACGACCCTTGAACTGTCTCTCCGGCGTTGAGTCGAAACGCTATGCTGAAGGCGCCTATCCACGCCAGAAAGAATCACGGCAGGTTTTGCGTCGAAACTTAGCAGATGAAACCGAAGGGCGTCTATCCGGTTTCTATGCGGTTAAAAGGTGCTCGAAGATCAAAATAATTGGGCGCAAAGGATGAGAGATCACAAGCAATATTCACACGGCTCCGGCAAGGCATTGGCGGAGAACACGGCGAGGTGACTACATGGCGACTGAAATGCTGACTTACCCCATGTTTGGGAAAAGAGAGA
>CAZDRW010000509.1:0-3111 GCA_964507555.1 uncultured Desulfarculaceae bacterium | reverse complement strand
GTCGATGACTTCCTCGGGCTCGACGGGACCGGTGGCGCTGATGGATTCCAGGAGTTCGCCGCGCGTCACCGGGGCGGTGCGCAGCTGCGGCGGCCGCTCTTTACCGGCCAGCGCATACCAAGCGACTCCGGCGCCGGCCAAAAGCAGGGCCAGCAGGATCACTCTACCTTTGGTCGGGCGCCAGCGCTTCAGCGGGCTCGCTTCAACTGCTTCATGGTTGGGATCCACGGCTACTCCTTGGCTGAATATATTGGCTTCGCTCCCAGTCGGGAAGCTTCTCCTTTTACCTGGATAATCGCGCCCCAGTGGCCTGCGGTATCAAAAGCGGCGCTTTTCCCGATAAAAAAAATCGGCGGCCGCTTTTAAAGTGCGGCTCTGCAGACGCGGGGATTAGAATCCAAGGCAGCAGAGATCGCCGGACCGGAGATTCGCCAAAGCCAAAAAAGCGTTGCATTTTGAAATAGTGAGTCCCTGGCAAGATACATTAGCTTAATATGATAAAATAACTAATAATTTGGCATTAAGACCTTATTAGCCATTGCAATGTGCAACAATTTGTTCTTTTCGGCCTTGGCGCGGTTTTTTAGCAAATAGGATTGATTAAACAAAGAGATAGGTTTGACGACCATCCGCTGGCATGAAGATTTCATGTGTCAGGGGCATGACAACCGGAGCTATGCCAATCTTGGCCGTCGCAATACCTGGAAACACGGGCCGCGCTCCCGAGAAGCCGGGGATGCGACTTCGGCCAGCATCTGGAGCTGGTATGAACCTCGTTGCAAGACTTAGCAAAATTAGGATCCGGTTGTTCCTTGGCTTCTTGGTCGCCTTCCTGGGCATGGCCTTGTTCGGCATGCTCTCCTACCACCAGTTCACACGCATGGAACAAAAGCTGGTTTTTTTAAGCCAGGCAGACTCCATGGTCAATGCGGTGCTGGAGGCCAGGCGCTACGAAAAGAATTATTTCCTCTACCACCACGAGGATGACTTCCGCCAGACGCTGACTTACCTTGACCAGTTTCAGGAAATGCTGAACGCGGGGCGGATACACCTGGAAATCAGCATCGGCAGGGACGCCCTGCAGGGGCTGCTGGCCCTGGCCCGCGATTACCGCAGCAGCTTCGCCCAGATCCGGGTGGGGCAGGCTCAGGGCGTGCCTCCAGCGGAGCAGGCGGTGGCTCAGTTGCGGCAGACGGGCAAAAAGCTCATCGAGGCGTCGGAGTCCATCGCCAAAAACGAACGCAGCGGGATCCATCTGCTTTTGGCGGAATACCAGCCGCTGCTCATCGTTTTTCTTTTGGCCTTGGCGGGCATCGGCGGCGCGCTGATCTATTCCCTCGTCGTGCGCCTGGTCAAACCGCTGGCCACCATCGAAGAGGCCACCAAGGTGGTGGCCGCAGGCGATTTCCAGACCATCCCCTGGGCCGACCGTCCGGACGAGATTGGCAGCCTGGTGCAGGCCTTCAACCGCATGGTGGTGCACCTGCGCCAGAACAACGAGCAGCTGGTGCAGACCGAAAAGCTCACCGCCCTGGGCACCCTAACCAGCGGCGTGGCTCACGAATTGAACAACCCCCTGAACAACATCTCGACCTCCTGCCAAATCCTCTTCGAGGAAATTGACAATATTTCGGATTATCACAAAGAACTTTTGCGGGCCGTGGATGAGCAGGTAAGCAAGGCCCGCGACATCGTGGGTTCGCTTTTGGAATTCGCGCGCCAACGCGAGTTCGAGCTCCGGCCCGAGGACTTGCGCAACGTGGTGGACGAAGCCCTCAAGCTACTGCGCGGCGAGATTCCCTCCGGCGTCGAGGTGAGGCTGGCCGTCCCCCCCCATCTGGTCCTGGTCATGGATAAGGCCCACATGGTGCAGGCGCTGTTGAACCTCATATTAAATGGCGTCCAGGCCATGACCGCTGGCGGAGTGCTTACCATATACGCCAGTAAGAATGGCGAGGCCGGTCAGGTGGAGATAGTGGTGCAGGACACCGGGCCCGGCATCCCGCCCAAGGTGCTGCCGCGCATTTTCGATCCCTTTTACACCACCAAGGATGTGGGTCGGGGCACCGGCCTGGGTCTCTCCATAACTTACGGCATTGTCGAGCGGCACCACGGCCACATTCAGGCCGAGAGCCTGCCATCCAGCGGCGCCAAGTTCATCCTGACCCTGCCCCTTGACGGGGAAAGGGACTAGCGCCATGGCCTTGAAACATAAAATATTGGTGGTGGAAGACGACGCCCTGGCCCGTAAAAATCTTCAACATATCCTGGAAAAAGGCGGGGAATACCAGGTTACCTCGGCGGCGGGCGGCATGGAGGCCTTGGAACTGTTGGCCAGGCGGAACTATGACCTGGTGCTCACCGACCTGCGCATGGAAAAGATTGACGGCATGCAGGTGCTGGAGACGGTGCGCGAGCGCCATCCCCACAGCGAGGTCATCATGCTCACCGCCTTCGCCTCGGTGGACTCGGCCATAGAGGCCATGAAGCGCGGCGCCTTTCATTACATCGCCAAGCCTTACAAGATCGAAGAGGTGCGCACCCAGGTGGCCCGCGCCCTGGAAAAGGCCCGCCTGCACCGGGAATTGTTCGAACTGAAACGCGACCTGCAGGCCAGGGACGGCGTGGGCTCCATCGTGGGCAAGCACCCGCGCATCCAGGAACTGATCCGCACCGTGGCCCAGATAGCCCCCACCGACTGCAACGTGCTTTTAATGGGCGAGACCGGCACCGGCAAGGAGCTCTTCGCCCGCGCGCTGCATCACGCCAGCAACCGGGCGGAGAGGCGTTTCGTGGCCTTCAACTGCGGAGCCTTTGCCGAGGAGCTTCTGGTCAGCGAACTGTTCGGCCACGAGCGGGGCGCTTTCACCGGGGCCCTGGGCACCAAAGAGGGGCTTTTCGAGGCGGCCGACGGCGGCACCGTGTTCCTGGACGAGATCGGCGACATGCCGCTTTCCATGCAGGTGAAGCTCTTAAGGGTTATACAGGAAAAAGTGGTGACCCGGGTGGGCGGCACCGAACCCCTGCCGGTGGATGTGCGCATCGTGGCGGCCACCAACCAGGACCTGAAAACCCTGGTTGACGAGGGCGGCTTCCGCTCCGATCTTTACT
>CAZDRW010000508.1:0-3112 GCA_964507555.1 uncultured Desulfarculaceae bacterium | reverse complement strand
GGGAAGAAACACGCGGGCCAGCGGATGAAGGAGATGCCCCAGGTGCCGGTGGTGAGGAAGCTTTTGCGCCACTTGCCCAGCATTTCCAGGAAAAATGGCCAGGGCAGGCTGAAGCTTATCTCGTCGGTCTTGTAATACTTTCGGCAACTGGGGTCCCAGCCGCCCAAGACCGCCTTGCGCTCCCCTTTGGCCGCGTGCTGCCGGGCGAAGCTCACCACATGGGAGCAGCCCGCGCCAAATGGCGAACTCACCGCGCTCAAATCGCCGCTCACATAGGTGGCTAAAAAATGCAGGCCCGAGATCACCTCGGGCCGGGCGAAAAACATGACAAGCTCCGGGGTTTCTTCCGGCTCCAGCAAATCAAGCGGTTTGAACACGCAATAGGCCCCGCCGGCCAGCGGGGGATCCATCTCCTCGAAGATCCGGCGGCAGGTTTGGGGATCGGAGATGTAGTTCTCGCCCTGCATGGCGCCGGGAATGCCCGAGGAGACATAGGCGCAGATGGCATCGGTCTGCGGTCCCAGATAGCCCAGGTAAAAGGCCCCGCCCGGGCAACCGAAGCGCTGGGCGCTGAACCAGGCCAGGCTGTGCTTCCGGCGCGCCCGCCACACATTACCCAATACGCAGGAGAAATTGCCGAAAACCGCACCCCAGTCGATCTGGCCGGCTTGTTCCTTCTCCAGGGTGGGCAAGTCCCCCGGCTGGGGTGAAAAGCCCCCCACCGGCTCCTCATGGGTGTACAGCATGGCCATAGGCGCTTCCAGGTAGCCCAGGGCTTGCAGAAAATCATTTAATTCCGCGGCATCGTATAAGCTCATTTTCTCCTCCGTTTCGCTAATAAAAGCATAGCCTCTTAGCCCCTGGCTGGTCAAAAGCTCTCGGGTTCCGGGTAGCGTTTTCCGGTTTGGCGGGGCGGCTGACACGCTTTGCCGCTTTATTCCTTGACTTGCCTTGAGCCCTTGGTTAAGTTTGGCCGTTGATTACTAAATAAACCATTTGCAGACAAATGCAGGAGCCACAAATGAGTGACATCAAACTCACCCGCACCATTGCCCTGGTCGGCCATGGCGGCTCGGGCAAGACCTCCCTGGCTGAAACCTTTTTGTTCAACAGCAAGGTTGTAGACCGGCTGGGCAAGGTGGACGAGCAGACCGCCACCACCGACTATGAACCCGAGGAAACCAAGCGCGGCAGCAGCGTAAGCGCCGCCTTCGGCCATTACACCCACAAGAAGCACACCGTACATTTCGTGGACACCCCGGGTGACGACAACTTCCTCTCCGACGCCGCCGCCGCCTTGCGCGCGGTCGATGGAGTGGTGATGGTGGCCGACGCCATAGACGGCGTCAAGGTGCAGGGTGAGAAGGTGTGGCAGTTCGTTAAGCAAAACGATCTGCCCGCGATCTTTGTGGTCAACAAGATGGACCGCGACCGCGCCGATTTGGATCAGGCGCTGGAGGTTATCAGCGGCATGCTGGGCGTGAAGCTGGTCCGGCTGCAGGTGCCCATCGGCAAGGGTGAGGAGTTCCGCGGCGTGGTGGACCTGCTTACCGGCAAGGCCTACACCTTTGCCAAGGACGGCTCCGGCAAGATGGAATCCGGCGAGGTTCCGGCTGATCTGGCCGATGAGGTGGAGGCCGCCCGCGAAACCATGATCGAGGACATCGCCGAGGCCGACGACACCTTGGTGGAACGCTATTTGGAAGGCGAGGAACTGAAGCCCGAGGAATTGTCGGCCGCCCTGGCCAAGGGCGTGCGCGAGGGCATCTTCTGTCCGGTGGCGGTTTCCGCGGTGTTGTTCAATATCGGCTCCCAGCCGGTGATGGATCTCATCAACAAGCTGCTGCCGTCTCCGGCCGAGGCCAAGCCCGTAACCGGGGCCGACCCCAAAAGCGGCGACGAAATAGAGCGTACCGCCGATCCGGCCGGCCCCTTGGCCGCCCTGGTGTTCAAGACCGTTACCGATCCCTTCGCGGGCCAGCTTTCCATGGTGCGCGTGTTCTCCGGCACGCTTAAGACCGACGTGCAGCCCTTGAACCCCAATCGCGACGCCAAGGAACGCTTTGGCAACATCCTGCAGATGACGGGCAAGAACCAGCAGAACCTCACCGAGGCCGGCCCCGGCGATCTGGTGGCCATACCCAAGCTTAAAGAAACCAAGACCGGCGATACTCTTTGCGACCAGGCCAAGCCCATACAGTTACGCCCCATCGAGCCGCTGCCCGCAGTGATTTCCTATGCCATAGAGGCCAAGGAAAAGGGCGACGAGGAAAAAGTGTTCGCCGGCATCAACAAACTTTTGGAAGAGGACCCCACTCTGCGTTTGGAGCGCGATCCCCAAACCAACGAAGCCCTTCTCTCAGGCATGGGCTCGGTGCACATTGAAACCACCCTGGAGCGGCTCAAGCGCAAATTCGGCGTGGAGGTTAACCTCAAGACTCCCAAGGTGCCTTTCCGCGAGACCATCAAGGGTTCGGTGCGGGTACAAGGCCGCTATAAAAAGCAGACCGGCGGACGCGGCCAATTCGGCGACACCTGGCTGGAGATATCCCCGGCCGAAGAGGGCGAAGGCTTTGTGTTCGTCAACGAGATCGTGGGCGGCTCCATCCCCCGTCAATACATCCCGGCCGTGGAAAAGGGCATCGAGGAAGCGCTGCAAGGCGGCGTCCTGGCCGGCTACCCCATGGTGGACATCAAGGTACGCCTGGTGGACGGCTCCTTCCACCCGGTTGATTCCTCGGAAATGGCCTTTAAGGTGGCCGGCTCCTTGGGCTTCAAAAAGGGCGCGATCCAGTGCAAGCCCACTTTGCTGGAGCCCATCATGAAGCTCACCGTAACCGTGCCCGAGGATTTCATGGGCGACGTGATGGGCGACATCTCGGGCCGGCGCGGCCGGGTGCTGGGCATGGATGCCAAGGGCTCCTTGCAGGTGGTTAACGCCATGGTGCCCATGTCGGAGATGCTTAACTATCAGCCCGAGATCACCTCCATGACCGGCGGCCGCGGCGCGTTTACCGCGGAGCTGGACCATTACGAGGAAGTGCCCGGCGACGTGCAGGCCAAGATCGTGGAGGCCTACGAAAAGTCCAGGGAAGAAGGCTAGCCGGCTGCC
>CAZDRW010000507.1:0-3119 GCA_964507555.1 uncultured Desulfarculaceae bacterium | reverse complement strand
CGGCAAGAGTCCTCATGACCCCGCTCCTTCCTGCCCGGCCTCGTCTGTCAGACGCTGGTACTGGGCCGCGTGCTCGTGCTTGAGTTCGTCTAGCGGCATGCCGCCGGTGAAAATGCTGGTCTGTACCGGCCACAGAGGCGGGCGCAGATGAACCGAATAAATATGGATCACAAACTTTAGAGCCACCGCGATGATCGCCTCGTAGAGATGCAGCACCAAGGCCAGGTTGATGAACCAGCCCGGCATGAATTGGCTGAAGAACTCAGGAAACCACAAGATCAGACCGGTGACGCCCATAGTGTGCATTCCAATGAGCACGGCGTAATAGTCTATCTTTTCAACATAGCTAAAGCGCTCGAAGCTGGGCGGCCCGCTCCGTGCTAAAAAATACTTGATGTGCTGCGCCAGATCCTTGAAATCCTTGCCGCTGGGGCACATGCTGTCCGGTCCGGTCAAGCGGCCCTTGAGGGCCAGCTTGTAATAGGCCAGCCATAGCAGATGGATAAACACCGCGGCATATGTCATCACGGCAAAGGCCCGGTGCAGCCAGGCCAAATGCGAAGCGCCTCCCACCAGCCAGCCCACGCCCTGGCCGAACCAGGAGCCGCTGAAGTACAGGGCAAAACCGGTGAGCCCTAGGCCGATGAAGCCCAGCATTACCGGCCAATGCAGAAATCGGTGCAGCAAAGAGAAGCGCTTCACCATGTCTTGCCTCTGAGCTTGCTTCTCCATGATCAGCGCCTCCTGATCTTTTCGTGCAGTTCGCGCAGCATCCACAGGAAGCTGTGGCCGTAGAAACCGAGGATCGTGACCAAAGCGATCACCGCCATGATTATGGCCAGGGCCTGTATCACCGCCACCCGCTGCGCCTTGGGCTCATTGTCGTCCTTGTCTTGCGGCGGGCTGGGGTGGATAACCATCTGGGCGAAGGCGGGCGTCGCCGCGGGATGGCAGCGGCGGCAGGCCTTGAGGGCGGCTTCGGGTTTTTTCAAGGAGACCACAGTGTGGGCCCCGTGGCAGTCGCTGCACAAAGCGGCCTTGCCATAACCCAGGTTGGCCGCGGCCTGGCCGTGGTAATTCTCCAGGTAGGTTTCTTTTTGAGCTTGGTGACACGATCCGCACACCTCCACCTGGGTCCGGCCCAATTGGATGCGGCCCTGGTGGGGAATCACGGTGTGGGGATTGTGGCAGTGGGCACAGGTGGGCGCGGAGAACTTGCCCGGCTTTAGCGGTTCCTTGGCCTGCTTCTGCCTCTCCTCGGCGTGCTTGCCTTGGCCATAGCGCTTAACCGCCAGGGAGTGGCACTTGGCGCAGTACTCATAGTCAAAGGCCCGGCGCGCCGCCTGCTTGAGGTACTGGGGACTGCGTGGGTCAGGGTGGGGAGTCAGGGCGGCGGGCTGGATGCCCTTATCCTCCTTGGCGTGGCAGCCGTTGCAGCCCTGGAAGCAGTGGGCGCTCCTTTGGAACTCGGCCTGGTTAATAAACCAGGTTGAAGCCGCCAATCCTCCCCGGGCGTCAAGCTCCGCCGTCCCAGCCAAAGCCGGCAGGTGCATCAGGACCAATAACGCCAGGCCCAGGCCCGTCCGCCTGCAATACTTATAGATCAATGCCGGTAGTTTGCTCAAGTTTCCCTCTCCACGAAAGACGAGGTGGGCTTAGGCCACACTGCAAGCCCGGCGCCCCTGGTTCGGTTCCTCCAGCAGGTTATTGAAATAAACTTCCATGAAACGGGCCGAAGCCAAGTTCAGCTCCGGGAACAACTCCTCGGCTACGCACTGGGTGTCGTTGCCGCGATGCAAATCCCTGTAAAGCAGCCGCACGCAGAAAGTGACCGCTTTCCACTTGGCGACCAACTCTACCGCCGTTTCCGGAAGGACCAGCCGGGGCACTCGCTCCAGTTTGCGCAGGCGTTGCCAAACCGCTTCGGCGAAAACCCGCAGTTTAGCCGGCTCGTAAACCTTGCGTCCGATCAACCAGCGGGCCGGATGGGATTCCAGTCCCAAAGCCACCACGCGGACGTTGCTCACCTCGCGCTTAAGGTCCCCCAGCCAAGCCCTTTTGGCTCTTGCCGCCACCCGCTCGAATGCCGTTAGCGGGGCCGCTTCATGACTCTGCGCCGGAAGGTCCCAATACATGGCGTCGGCCAACAGCTGGTTGGCCTGGGCGTATTGGGGGTGCTCGAAATGGGGCCCGAAAAGATAGCAGACACCTTTGCCCATATCAGCCCTTAGCACCGCCGCTTTGTTAAGAAGAGTTTCGGCAGCCAAATCGGGTTCCACCAAATACCGGGTGCGGCTGGTGAAACCTTCGTAGCGGGCCAACACCTGCGTATCATCCGATGCGATCATGGCGGGCCCGCCGTATAGCGGCGCTTCGAACTCAGCGGCACCGGACCAAGGCTCCCGCCCACAGCCAGCCAATTGCACCGCCTCCCGCACCGGGTGATAGACATAGGAGCAGCCATAGGGAGTGCATAATTTATCCGGCAACTCGCGCGCCTGGGGCAAACGGCTGGACAAGTTTGTAATCTTGGCCGGCACCCAGTTGAACAGGTCCAACGACTTTTTGCTGGAATGAAGAAAAAGATAGGCTCCAGCGCAGGACCCCAGATAAAGTCCGCCCTCGCGTATGAACCGCTCCAAGGCCTGAGCCCCCGCGGGGCCCAAGGACTCGGCCATGCCGAAGGTGTCGCCGCCGCTAATGGCCAGCCCATGGCATCCGGCCAAGCCCCCGCTGATAATGCCATCTTGATCCAGGAAGGTCAGGTCATGAAGGCCCAGACGCTCGAACAGCTGGGTGAACCATAGCCAGGAGTGGGAACTGCCTCCGCCCATATACACGGCCAAGCGGGGGTAGACCCCGCCGCTGTTGCGGGCGGCGGCCGGGGCTTCCGGCCCCGGGACGCTTTGCGCCAAGCTCAGGTTGTAGGCGCGGTATGCCCGATAGAAATCCATGGTTCGCTAGGTTTAGCCAGCCTCCTAGCCGCAGAGAGGTACGAGCAACTTCACGAGCTGCTCTCGCTGCTGACGTACCGCTTCTGGCCCTTCCACCGGTTCGGCGCCGAGTCGTTGGTCCGGCAAGGCCGTATCGAAGAGGCGCTGCGCTATGTCGATGCGTTC
>CAZDRW010000506.1:0-3145 GCA_964507555.1 uncultured Desulfarculaceae bacterium | reverse complement strand
GATCATGGCCAAGAAAAAAGAAACCCCCAAAAGACAGAGTGTCAGGAAAGCCCTGATCCTGATTTCCTTCCTGCTTTTCCCCGTGACCATATATTACTTCTCGCCGGTTTTGATCGTGGAGGCGGCCCGCTTGGGCATCATAAACGGCAGCTTCATCATGTTCGCGCTGATTTTGGCGGCGTCGCTGGTGTTGGGCCGGGGCTTTTGCGGCTGGGTCTGCCCCGGCGGCGGGTTGGCCGAGATCTGCGCCCTGGCGCGCGATAAAGAGGCCCCCGGCGGCCGGCTGAACTGGATCAAGTACTTTCTATGGGCGCCCTGGATCGGGGTGATAATCTATTTTGCCGCCGCGGCTGGGGGTTATCGCCGGATCGCTCCCCTCTACGGCACCTGGCACGGCATCTCCGTGCACGACCCGGAGAGCTACATCGTATATTTCTTCTTCGTGGCGCTCATCGCCCTCCTGGCCTGGTTCCCGGGCAGGCGCGGTTTCTGCCACTACGTGTGCTGGATGGCGCCCTTCATGATTATCGGCGATTGGCTGCGCCATAAAACGGGATGGCCCGCATTGCAGCTTCAAGCTGACAAGGAGCAGTGCCTGGAATGCGGTAAATGCGCCGGCAACTGCCCCATGAGCCTGGACGTGCCCAAGATGGTGGCTTCGGGAGACATGCATCACAGCGAGTGCATCCTCTGCGGCACCTGCGTGGACAACTGCGCCAATGCCACCATCCGGTTCGCCTGGCACAGCGGCCAGGGAAAAGACCCGCGCTAGGGCGGCGACAGGCAACGCGGCGGCGCGGCCTTTTGCGAGAGGGGCGCGCGGTGGAGCCGCTACCAGGTTAATATATTGTTTTTAATATGCTTTTAGCTGATCAGCAACCGCCTACAAAACACTAGAAAAGTGGACAAGTGTGGACAAGGCAGGCTCTTTGCTATTCCACCAATAACCCCTTAATCCATGCCCAAAGCGCGCTCAAGTTGAATTGCCTCAGCTTCCAACTCCGCCCGGCGCTGGTCATCAAGGTCGGGCTGGGCAAGCTCACGGCGCAGTGATTCCAATCGGCGCTCAGCTCTATAATCGGCGCAGGTCACATTAGGTTCATAGGACATGATAATCTCCAAAGGCGCTTTTCCTTTTATGTACCATTGCGAACGACTTCAGCCAAGTCCGCCCTCGTAGTTGCCCTCGCCTCCTTGACAGCGCCATCCAGGCCCGGTCATATTGAGCTCATGTCAACTCATGAACAAAGACCAGCGGCTTTCAGCTATGAACGCCTAGCCGGAGCGGCCATAGGTACTATGTGCGGCGATGCATTGGGCATGCCGGTGGAAGGCTGGAGTGCCCAGGCCATCAAGCAGCGATTCGGCCGTTTGGATACGATGCTGCCTGGACGGCTGCCCGCCGGCTTCTACACTGATGATAGTCAGATGATGGTTGCTATTTTGGAGACGCTGGCCCAAAAGGGACGCCTGGACGGCCCTTGGCTGGCCCAGCGTTTCATGAGTGGTTTTGAGCCCTGGCGGGGTTATGGTGGGCGCATTTTGGGCGTTATGGAGCGCCTAGCCGAAAACGCGGCTTGGGATCAGGCTGGCACCGAGTCTTTCGGCAACGGCGGGGCAATGCGGGTGGGAATTGTGGGCGCATTTTACGCTGACGATTTGAAAGCTTGCGAACAAGCGGCCCTTGACCAATGCCGCATTACCCATTTCCACCCTCAAGGATTGGCCGGTGCCGTTTCCCAGGCACTGGCCGTCAGCCTTGCCTGTCAATTTGGGGCCCAAGGTCGTAAGCCAGATCCAAGTATTTTTATATTGAAGATCGCAAACGAGGTGGAAAACATAGATTCACACACTGCAAACCGTATTAGAGCAATGCCAATATTACCATGCGGTAACGAGTCAGGTGTCATAGAAACCTTAAGTGGAGCTTATTCCTGCAGCGTAACCGCCGCCGAGGCGGTGCCCCCCGCCCTGGGGGCGTTTCTGGCGTCAAACAGCGCCGAGCAGGCTATAGTTATGTCGGTTGGCTTGGGTGGGGACACCGACACCATAGGAGCCATGGCCGGTGCTTTGGCAGGTGCCTATTGGGGGTTGGATGCCTTGCCCGATGCCTGGCTTCAGACTCTAGAAAATGGTGCTCGCGGACGTGATTATGTGATGGATTTATGCCGCGTCGCGCTTTTGGCAAAAACCGGTTGACTAATTACGTCTCCACTGATAAACAATCGCTTGCACGAAAAAAGGGCTGCTAGCTCAACTGGCAGAGCAACGGACTCTTAATCCGTAGGTTCAGTGTTCGATCCACTGGCAGCCCACCAATAAATTTAAAAGGTTTTCAGCCTTTTATACCTGATCCGGCAGCCATCAATTGGTTGCCGGATCAGGCCGTTTTAGGGCATTTTTCGGCCTATTTTGGAACAAAACCGGAACACTTCCCTGGAACAATCCATATTAAAAAGCTCCTTCGCAAGGCAATTCCGAGCACCCGATCCTTTAATGGGGGTGGGACCGAGCACTGGTTCTTGTCCGTGGGGTGCTTGGTTCCAATGTTCCTGTCAGGCACTATTATTAATGTCGCCTAATTTGAATTCCACCGTGTGAGTATGGCACTCATTTATTACAAAATATCATTAGATATATATGGTACTTGCCAGCCTTGTCCGCGCCATTTCAAAGTTACTTTTAAATCAGGTGAAGCTCACAGCCCTACAATCGGGTTAGCGGTCAAATATTCAAAAAATAATATGCCGAAACCTTACTTGATAGCTATAATTTTATACTAACTAGTAATAGTATTTTTTGCTATTATGTAATATCGGCTTGGTGTTATAGTACTTAATAATCTTTCCCGCATTTTAAAATAGCCTGCCCCAAGGCTTTATACAACCTGCCCCCAAAACCAAATAAAAATCAGCACTTATTTAACTAAGTGCTGGTGTTCCTGTTAGTGTCTGAAATCATGGCATCAATAAGGAGTGTCAAGATGAAGAACTTTAAACTCGGAACCAAGCTATTAGTTTTCTTTTTAGCGGTAGGAATAATACCTTTCGCGGTGATGGGATTTCTTGCATTATTTGAATCAAGCCAGGCTCTTAAGAACAGCGCCTTCAACCAATTGGTATCCATCCGTGAGATAAAGGGTTCG
>CAZDRW010000505.1:0-3165 GCA_964507555.1 uncultured Desulfarculaceae bacterium | reverse complement strand
CGCGGACCCTGGCCGGTACGGTTCCGGCAGAACCGGGAGAGTTCGCCGGGGCTGCGGAAGCCCATGGCCGCGGCGCGGCCGATCTCGTGCCACGGCAGGGCTACGCTCGTCAGCGGCGGGTCGCCGAAAGCGCACAGCGACTCATCGTTGTTGACGCCCACGATGGCCACGTCGTCGGGCACGCGATGGCCGGCCCGCCGGCAGGCCCGGCTGACCATGACCGCGCGGGCGTCGTCGGCCGCCAGCACGCCGCAAGGCTTCGGCAGCCGGCAAAGCCACCGGACGAGTCGTCCGCGAAGCCGACTCCATGTGGCGGTGTCGGGTACGGTGTGGGGCACCCGGTCCAGGACGGCGCAGGGCCGGTCTGCGAGCGCCCGCTGGAAGCCTGCCTGCAGGTGAACAAGGCCGCTGACTACAACATCGCCCGCGGCACGGGCCGGGAACTCAGCAAGGACCAGGCCCTCAACCTGCTCAGGGAGTGCGAAGAGGCTGGGCTGATTCACGTGACCATGAATCGCGCCGAGGCGGACAACTTTATCTGCAACTGCTGCCCTTGCTGCTGCCAAACCATGCCGGTGCTATTAAAGGGCGGCATTCACGTGATCGATCCCAGCCGTTTCGTGGCTTCCATCGAGGAGGATTCCTGCACCGGCTGCGGGACTTGCCATGATCGTTGCTATTTCGGCGCGATTTCCTGGAGCGACGGTGAAGGTTCGGCCAGCCTGGTGGACCCCGAACAATGCATGGGCTGCGGCTTATGCATGGTCACCTGTCCCGAAGACGCCATTAACTTGAACGAAACCCGCGATCCCAATTTCGTGCCTGGCGCGTAAAAAAGAGAAAGGCTCCATCTTGCTAAGCGTTCCCTTGATGAGCCGTTACGGGCTCTTTGCCGTTTGCTGGCTGCTGGTTTCGGCCATCATGGCCATGTTTGCCACCCCCAGCTACGCTCAAAAGCCCATGACCCTGGATCAGGTGGAGGCAATCGTCCACCAGATGCAACAAGCGCATGCTGCCCTAGACGATTACATAGCGGTTTTGAACCAGCGTTTGCGTGACGAGGATGAGTTGCTGCCGCCGGAGCGGGTTCTGTTCAAGTTCAAGAAGCCCTATAGCATTTATCTGCGCTGGTTGGATGGCGGCACCAAGGGCAGGGAAGTGCTATACGTCGATGGCGCCGACGATGGAAAGATGTGGGTCCATAACGGCGCATTCCCGGATATCACGCTTCGTCTTGATCCCAAGACATGCCAAGCGCTGACCGGCGGCAAGCATCTGGTCACCGAGACCGGCCTGGGTTTCATAGCCAACGTGATTGCCAGCGACGTGGCCAGGGCCAAAAGCCACCCCTTGGATAAGGTGCGATGCTGGGATTATGGCAAGCGGGTGATTCATGGCGAGCCCAGCCGCTGCTTTGAATTGATAACTCCGCCGCGCAGGGATTCAGGTTATTACAGCTATAGGGCCTTCGTGTGTCAAAGCCAGCTCACAGGCTTGCTGAACAAAATTACTGTCTGGGATTTCCGAAATTTGCTCGTGGAGGATTATGGCTTCGAGAATACGCGGGTGAATGTGGGGCTCGCGGCCAACGACTTCAATCCCAAAAATCCCGAGTATCAGTTTTAACCATTAGGCTTGCCCAGCGCATCTAAGCTGTTACCCTAGGTGGCAGGCTTTTGGTTTTTCATTAGTCTCTTGCCCTCTTCAAATTGCCGGCCCGAAACTGACGCGGTACCGGCTCCAAATTACTTGCCCCAAAGCGCGAGGTGATTAGACATGCAAGAAATGTTTGAATCCGTGAGAGGTTGGTTGACGCTTTACGGCCTCCAAGTGCTGGGAGCCATCATCATATTGGTGGTTGGTGTGATAGCCGCCAAAGCGATCAGCCGTTTATTCGTGCGCGTGTTGCGCAAGGCCAAGGTGGAAGAGACTTTGGTTTCCTTCGGCGGCAACCTCATGAAGTTTTTGCTAACGGCCTTTGTGGTCATTGCCGCCCTTAACCAGGTGGGCTTTCAAACCGCCTCCCTCATCGCGGTGCTGGGCGGCGCCATGCTGGCGGTGGGTTTGGCCATGCAGGGCCAATTGTCCAGTCTGGCGGCGGGAGTCCTGATTCTGGTGAGCCGGCCGTTCAAAATCGGCGACATGGTCGAGGTCGCCGGCGGCGTGCTCGGAACCGTGGAGGCCATCACCATCCTCAACGTGAGGCTGCAAGGCTTTGACGGCACGCAAACTATCCTACCCAACACCAAAGTCTACAGCGAAAAAATCACCAACTTCCACAGCACCCCCACCCGCCGCATTGAGTTGGTTTTCGGCATTGACTACGGCGACGACCTGCAACAGGCAAAGGAGATCGTGCTTGGCATAATGCGGGATGACGCCAGGGTGCTGCCTGCGCCCGAGCCCGGCGTGTGGTTGACCGAACTGGCCGACTCCAGCGTCAATTTGACCGCGCGGCCTTGGGTTAATAACGCTGATTTCTGGCAGGTGCGCTGCGACCTCATGGAAAAGGTGAAGCAGGCCTTTGACGAAGCGGGGATTAGCATCCCCTTCCCGCAGCGGGATGTGCGCTTGAAAGGCGAGGCCCCGGTGAAGGCCGCGGCATAGAGTATATTGCTTGTAAAACATGATTCAAATTAGGAGGGGGAAGCTGGTTATGGGTTTCTTGCCAAGGGCTGGTGCGGTTGTATTATTGTTCGCCGCTTCGTTGATCTGGACTTCGGTTGTATTGGCGGATGTGGTCACCATGAAAAATGGCGACCGTATCAGCGGCCGGGCGCTGGCTATGAAGAGTGGAAAGCTCACCATGGAAACAGCTTACGCGGGCAAGCTCGTCATCGCCTGGGATCAGGTCGCGGAGCTTGTCACGGATAAACCCATCGGGGTGACGCTAGCGGATGGACGCCAAGCCGTGGGCCAGGCCGTGGCCGGGGGGCAAGGCGCTTTGGTCCTGGCGGGCGCAGGACAGATCAAAACCGCTATGGACCAGGTGCGGACGATAAACCCGCCGGATCCCAAAAAGCTTAGGATAAAGGGACAAGTCAACCTGGGCACGGATGTGCGCAAGGGAAACACCGACAAGCAGCGCTATGACGTGGATGGGAGAGTGCTGTTCGGGTGGGGTGTGCATCGCCTCAGGGTGGGTGGCGAACTGCACCGCGAGGA
>CAZDRW010000504.1:0-3166 GCA_964507555.1 uncultured Desulfarculaceae bacterium | reverse complement strand
GGGGTGGCGCCGGCGCCAGCCTGCAGCCGGTCGTAGCCCTGGCCGCCGCCCGGCGCGACCCCGGCGCCTTGCTGGAGCGCCTGCAAAAGGCCTCCGCACTCCCGGACCGGCCCCGGGACTATGCCGAGTATGATTGGCAACTGCATGTCCTCATGGCCGATCTGACCGGCAACCCCATCTACCGTCTGATCATCAACGACTTCGGCCAAGCCTACGCCGTGTTGGCCCGCTTTTATTTCCAGGAGCCCGAGCAGCGCCGGCGCTCGCATCGATACTACCAAGCCCTGGCCGAGGCACTGGGAAAAGGCCATCCGGTGGACCAGGTGGTGTTTGAGGCCATGGAGGAAAGCGCCCTGGTCTGGCAGGAACTGACCCGGCAGATAGTGGGAGGGGGCCGATGGCTGAGCGGGATCTGATCCTGGCCCTGGATAACGGCACCCAAAGCTTCAAGGCCTTCGTGTTCGACCTTGAGGGCAGTCTGCTGGCCAAGGAGCGGGCGGTGTTCAAGCCCTATAAGTCGCCCCAGCCCGGTTGGGCCGAGCAGGACCCGGAAGTCTTTTGGCAGGCGCTCTGCTCGGCCTGCCAGGCCCTGTTTGCCAATAATCCCCAGCTTAAAGAGCGCCTGGCCGGGGTGGCGCTCACCTGCCAGCGCAGCACTCTGGTGAACCTGGACAGCCAGGGCCGGGTATTGCGGCCGGCCATCGTCTGGCTGGACCAGCGCCGGGCCCTGGGCCTGGAGCCTCTGGGCGGCCATTGGGGGCTCATTTTCAAGCTGGCGCGCCTATCACCCCTTCTGGCTCATCTGCGGGCCGAGGCCGAATCCAACTGGCTGCGCCTGCACCAGCCCGGCGTCTGGCAGCGCACCGCCAAATATCTGATGCTTTCGGGCTTTTTGACCCACCGGCTCAGCGGGCGTTTCGTGGATTCGGTGGGCTGCCAGGTGGGCTATGTGCCCTTTGACTACAAGCGCCAGGCCTGGGCGGGAAAGCGCAGCTGGCGCTGGCCGGCCATGGGCATCGAGCCGGACCAGCTCCCCGAGCTGGTGCCGCCGGGGCAGGTGCTGGGCGAGATAACCAGCCAAGCCTCAGAGGCCAGCGGCATCCCCAAAGGCCTGCCGCTCATCGCCGCGGCCTCGGACAAGGCATGCGAGGTGATCGGCTCCGGCAGCCTGGAGCCTTCGGTGGGCTGCCTGAGCTACGGCACCACCGCCACCATCAACGTGACCCATGAGCGCTACATCGAACCGGTGCGGTTATTACCGCCCTTTCCCTCGGCCATGCCCGGCTATTACTCCCTGGAGGTGATGATCTACCGGGGATTTTGGATGGTGAGCTGGTTCAAGGAGGAGTTCGGCTTTCCGGAGCGCGCCATGGCCGAATTGGAGGGCGTGGAGGCGGAGGCGCTCTTCGACCGCCTGGTTGAGGAGGCGCCGCCCGGGGCCATGGGGCTCATGCTGCAACCCTATTGGTCGCCCGGCATCCGCACCCCGGGGCCGGAGGCCAAGGGCGCGGTGATCGGCTTCGGCGACGTGCACACCAGGGCATACCTCTACCGCTCCATCCTGGAGGGCCTGGCCTATGCCCTGCGCGAGGGCAAGGAGCGCATCGAGCGCCGCACCAAGGTGCCCATAACCTCCTTGCGCGTCTCTGGCGGCGGCAGCCAAAGCCGGGCCGCCATGCAGGCCACGGCCGACATTTTCGGCCTGCCCACCGCCCGGCCCAAGCTTTACGAGACTTCGGCCTTGGGCGCGGCCATCGACGCGGCGGTGGGGCTGGGCCTGCACCGCGACTTTAAATCCGCCATAAACCGCATGACCCACGCGGGCGATGAATTCGAGCCCGATGCCAAGGCCCATGCAATGTACGACGCCTTGTTCAAAGAGGTCTATTGCAAGATGTACCGGCGCTTAAGGCCCATGTATCAAAAAATCCGGGAAATAACCGGCTATCCCGCCGAGGGGGCCTGAAAATGAGCGCGCCCATGCAACGCTATATGGAAAATGCCGAGGGCCGCGATTTCAACCTGGTGATCGTGGGCGGCGGCATCACCGGCTGCGCGGTGGCCTATGAGGCGGCCAGCCGGGGGCTCACGGTCTGCCTTTTGGAAAAGGGCGATTTCGGCGGGGCCACTTCGGCCGCCACCTCCAAGGAGATCCACGGCGGGCTGCGTTATCTGAAAAACCGCGAGTTCAAGCTGGTGCGCGAATCCTTGCGCGAGCGCCGGATTCTGGCCAACATCGCGCCCAATCTGGTGCATCCCTTGGCCCATCTCATGCCGCTTTACGGCATCAGCTCCTGGGAGCGTGCGGCCATGCACGGTGCGCTCACCCTCTACGACCTGCTTTCCTATGACCGCGCCAAGGCCTGGGATCCCATGAAGCGCATTCCGGCCCACCGCATGCTCTCGGCCAGCGAGGCGCTGAGCCTGGAGCCCGGCATCCGGCCCCAGGGCCTTTCCTGCGCTGCGGTGTACTACGATTGCCAGAGCCTCATGCCCGAACGCCTGACCCTGGCCTTTTTGCAAAGCGCCCTGAAGCACGGGGCCCGGGCCGCCAACTATGCCAAGGTGGAGGGGCTCCTGGGCCAAAAGAACGGACGGGTTGTAGGGGTGCAGGCCCGCGACCTCTTGAGCGGCCGTGAGCTGGAGGTGAGGGGAGGGCTGGTGATAAACTGCGCCGGACCCTGGGCCGATCTGGTTCTGCAAAAGGCCGGTCTGGAGGCGGCCCACGAGCTGCGCCGCTCCGAGGGCATCCATGTGGTGACCCGGCCCCTGGTGCGCTCCCACGGGGTGACCCGGGTCTACCGGGAGGGCGGCCACTTCTTTGTGCTGCCCTGGCGGGGGCATTCCTTGATCGGCACCACGGACCAGGATTACGCGGGCGACCCGGATCATTACCAGGTGCGGGCCGAGAGCATCTTGGCGCTTCTGGAGAAGGTCAACGAGGGCTTCGGCTTCGGCGACCTGGAGCTTGACGACGTGCTTTATGCCTATGGCGGCCTGCGCCCCCTGGTGGAGGATCAGACCAAGGGCACCTACCAGACCTCGCGGCGCTACGAGGTGACCGACCACGGCGCCTCCGGCCTGGAGGGGCTGATTACGGTGGAGGGCGGCAAGTACACCACCAGCCGCGGCCTGGCCGAACAGGTGGCGGGTCTAATTGCCGGCA
>CAZDRW010000503.1:0-3168 GCA_964507555.1 uncultured Desulfarculaceae bacterium | reverse complement strand
ACTGCCAGGTCTTCTTCACCTTTTATGGCCTGGACATAATCAACAAAAAGAAATACCGCAATCTCAAAGTGCCCCCCATAGCCAACCCGGCCATGCCCGTACCCATGCCCAACATCTTGGGCATGCTGCCGGGCATGACCGCCATGGCCACCATGATGATGAAAAAGTGGATGAAGGACCAAAACGTTCCTACCATCCCTGAACTGATCGATACCTGCAAGGAGTTCGACGTTAAGCTCATCGCCTGCCAGATGACCATGGACGTGATGGGGGTCGAAAAAGAGGATCTCATTGACGGCATAGAAGTTGGCGGCGCTGCCTACTTCCTTGAGTACGCCTCGCGAAGCAACATCACGCTGTTTATCTAAGGCATTAGGCGCATCATCAAGGCTAACGGCCGAGTGACGCGCCAATCACATATAAGCCCAATGGGTATGCGCTCTATTTTGACGAGGGGGGACGCATCCCATATTCCGCTTTGAACGGTGGGGTTATTGGCCGGTCAAAGCGCAATTAAAACAAATAAGAAAAGGGGAAATGGACATGCGAAGGGCAGCTTTCGTATTAGTTGCGGCAATGGTCATGGCATGGCCCGGGGCCGCCCTGGCCACCAACGGTATGAACATGATCGGGACCGGTGCAGTGGCATCGGGCATGGGTGGCGCGGACGTGGCGGTGCCGGCGGGCTGTACCGCCATCGCGGGCAATCCGGCCCAATTGGCCACCACCTGCAACCGGGTGGTATCCGCGGGCACCGCGCTTTTGATGCCCAAGATGGACGTTAAAACGCCTGGCTCTAGCGGCGTGGGCAACGAGGACCAAATGTTTCCGCTGCCCTTTTTGGGCTATGCCCAGCGCATCGGGGTGACGCCCTGGAGCGTGGGTCTGGGGATATTCGCCCAGGGCGGCATGGGCGTTGATTTCCGTGACGTGCCGGCCGGACCTGGCGCCAAGGATGATCTTTACTCCCAGGTTGCATTTATGCGCCTGTCTCCCACGGTGGCTTATAACGTCACCGATAAGTTCACTTTGGGCGCCAGCATATTCGCAGGCTACGCCACGGTTAACTACGATTTTTTCCCCAACCTACCCATGGGCCAGAGCGTTACCGGGTTAAGCTCCTATACTTTGGCAGGCCGTTTGGGCTTCAACTATCAGATCAACGAAAAATGGGCCTTTGGCGGAACCTACACTTCCAAAAGCTCCATGGATCTAGAAAACGGCGAGATGAAAGCCAACTTCGGGTCCATGGGAGTGGTGACCTACAAGGACGTTTCCATGGAGGATTTCACCTGGCCTCAGCAGCTGGAGTTCGGCGTCTCCTTCCGTCCCGCCACCAAATGGCTCCTGGCCTTTGATGTGAGTTGGATAAACTGGTCCAACGCCATTGAAACGGTAATGGTCAAGGCCCGCAACCCCAATGTGGCTTTACCGCCCCAGTACCAAAACCTTGACGTGCCATTTATCATGGATTGGAAGGATCAATGGGTCTTCGCCCTGGGCGTGCAATACGAAATCAATCAAAACTGGACCGTGCGCGCCGGCTATAACTACGGTAAAAGCCCCGTGCCCGATGAAACAGTGAACCCGTTGTTCCCCGCCATCGTCGAGCACCATGCCACATTCGGCTTCACCTTCAGTTACGGCGACGTAGACTTCGACTTCGCCTATGAGCATGCGTTCGAAAACACCCAGAAAAACACCGGGGCGCCTTCACCCACCAACCCCTTTGCGGGCACCGAAGTATCCCACTATCAGGATACCCTGCACTTCATGGTCTCATACAGGTTCTAAGCGGGAGCGGCATGGGTATGATGAAAAGGTTCATGATTCTCGCGGCGCTTTTTCTGGTGCTAATAGCGGCTATGGCTCCAGCCCTTGCCGTGGCAGAGGAAGTGCCTTGGCTGGAACTACAAAAGGCCTTGGCCGAGCAGAATACCAAGGCCAAGCCAATTGTCATCTTCTTTCATCTCACCTATTGCGGGCGCTGCAAGGAAATGAAACGCAAGGTCTATTCCGACGCTGAGGTGATACAGCGCCTGAAAAGCCAATTCATCCCGGCCGAGGTGGACTTGGCAAAACAAGAAGCCTTGGGCAAGAAATATGGCATTGACTACATTCCAACCCATGTTTTCCTGGCGCCGGACAGTAAAGAGGTGCTCAGGGAAAAAGGTGTCATATCTCTGGCTGATTATCTGCTCATGCTGGACTACGTGGCAGGCGGGCATTATGCCAAGATGGACTTTAACGCCTTTGCCAAGGACCGCCGCTAAAGCATGGCTTCGCAAATCACTAAACGCGCGCCCCGGGTATCAACACCCGGGGCGCATCTATGCCTTATCCTGCTGTGCCTCCTAACCCTGGCTCCGCCTGCCGCGGCCCAGCAGGACGCGGGCATCCGCTGGCTCAGCTATGCCGAAACCCTGGCGCAAGGTCCCAGGGCCGGCAAGCCGGTGTTCGTTTTCTTCCGGGCGCCTTGGTGCTACTTCTGCACCAAAATGCAGCGCCAGGTGTTTCCTAGTCCACAGTTGTCCACTTTTCTTAACCAGCGTTTTCTGGCGGTGGATGTGGATGTTACCAAGGAGCGCCGGGTGGCCGAGGTGTACCAAGTCAATTACCTGCCCACCTCGCTCTTTCTCGCAGACAACGGTAAAACCGTTTTAATTTTAAAGGGATACCTCTCAAGCGAGCGCCTGCTCAAGGCCCTGCACTTCGTGGCCGATGGCCACTATAAAAAGATGAGCTTCCAGGCTTACGAGGATAAAAACGGACTAGGCGGCTCTGACAAGCCTGCCAATTAGGGACGCGGGCCTTTTTAGCCCCTGCTCCGGCGCTCCAGTGCTTCTCTACTCAATTCGGAGAAACAGACCCCAGCCCTTCCAACCGCGGCCAGCCTAGTTCTTAATAACCATGCCAACCAAAAACAGCACCACGATCGCGCCCACGGTGGCGGTGAGCATTGACCCCAAAAGCCCTGTGGCCGCCACGTCCAAAAGCCCGAAGAGGTAGCCGCCCACCAAGGCGCCCGCCACCCCCAGGACCACGTTGCCGAGGAAACCGAACCCGCCCCCCTTCATGATCCTGCCCGCCAGCCAGCCGGCCACCGCCCCGATCAGCAGGAAGATCAGCGCCTCCTGAACGCCCATGGCTAGTCCTTTCTCCAGGCTA
>CAZDRW010000502.1:0-3168 GCA_964507555.1 uncultured Desulfarculaceae bacterium | reverse complement strand
ATACAGGCTGACGGGCATGGGGCCTCCTGAGGAATTAGGCTCTTCATTAAGAATATACGGAGGCTTCTTAAGCTTGTCACCCCTGGGTGCTTGCAAGCATAATTTTAGTATTGCGGACCAAACTTGTCTCTGTTATTGTTAATAGTAATTGTTACTAATTAGCGAGCCGGCTGGCCCGCCCTTTTACAAATGAGCAATGTCCAATAAAAGGAGGGGAACCTAAAATGAGCAAAACCACTGATAACCTGCAAGAAGCTTTTGCCGGCGAATCCCAGGCCAACCGCAAATACCTGGCCTTTGCCAAAAAAGCCGATGAAGAGGGCTATGCCCAGGCCGCCCGCATGTTCCGGGCCGCGGCCGAGGCTGAGACGGTTCACGCCCACGCCCACCTGCGCGCCCTGAAAGGCGTAGGCAGCACCGCGGAAAACCTGAAAAGCGCAGTTGACGGCGAAACCCACGAGTTCAAGAACATGTATCCCGCGATGATCGCGGCGGCCGAGGCCGAAGGCGAGAAAGAGGCGCTGCGCTCCTTTAAATTCGCCAACGAGGTGGAAGAGATCCACGCCAAGCTCTATCAGAAACTCCTGGACGGCCTGTCCAAGGACATGGCCCAGTATCCCTATTGGGTCTGCCCGGTGTGCGGCTATACAGTGGAAAAAGAGTATCCCGAGCGCTGCCCGGTCTGCAACGCCAAGGGTGACCGCTTCATCAAAATAGACTAGTCGTAAGACAAGGTAATGCAAAAGGGCGTCCCGGCCGGGGCGCCCTTTTCTATCAACCTTGGGCCAAGGCCTCGACGCGGGGCAGTTCGCCGTAACGCACCTGAGGTATTACCCGGTGGCTGTCCAAGGCAGTGCAAAAATCCAGGTCCGCATGCTGCTCCAGGCTGCGCAGGCGCTGGGCCCCGTTGCAGCCTAAAAGCTGGGATCTAATGCCGGAAAAGTCCAGCCGGCATCCCGCTAGCAATTGGGCCAGGTAACCGGCGGCCAGCTGATCCTCCAGCGCCGGTTCCAACGCCTCCAAGCCCATGGGAAGCAAGTGCACCTCTTGTGGTGCGAGCCCCCTAAGCACCTGGCTCAAGATATGCGCGTTGGCAAAGGAGCCGAAGAACACTGCTTGCGCCGCTCCAAGCCTACCCACCGCCTGGGTGCCGGCCGAGGTCGTTAGGATCACCCTGCGGCCGCTGAAGGCACCGGAGGCGGCTTCGGCCGGGGAATTGCCGCCATCAAAATCAGGCGGGGTGATGCCATGGCGCTCGCCCAAAAGCAGCCAACCCGGACGCCGGGCCTTTAAGCGGCGGGCTTCCTCCAAATCCGAGAGCAAAACCAATTCCGACACGCCGGAATCCAACAAGGCTATGATGGTGTTGCTGGCTCTGAAAACATCCAGGATCACTGCCACGCCCCTCAGCTTTTCCACTGCCTGCAGGTGTTCGATTATTTCAATGCGCACTTGGCTTGCTCTTCCACTTTCCAAAATAAACTTTTTGCTGCTTGGCATGCCTGCGAGGCTCCTGCCTGATGGGTATGTTCAGCGCAGGGCTTCTATTTGGTTTTCCAGTCTCTGCCGCCGTAAAACATTTTGCAGGATTTCTTTAAGCAAACAGGGATCGCCGCCCGAGCTGGTTATGAAGCGGGGCCGCAAAAGGTGGCCTTGGGCCAGGGTGCTCTTGTTTTCATCAGGCACCAGCAACACCAATGATACATCAGAAAACAACTCCTTTTGCTTAACCAATTCACCCAAGGTTTTTGCATCCGTCTCCACCAGCACAACAGTATCAGAATAGCAGGCTTTTTTGCGCAGGCGCCCTAGCAAGCAAACCAAATCATCGCAGTACTCCACGGTAACCCCATCCAAAGCCGCGCCCAAGCATCGCCTTATGCCGGCCTCAAAGGGACCTGCGCCCTGCAGCAAACAAATAATATTCATGGCCAGACGTTTCCTTTAAGCGGAACAAAATTGTCACCACATACTGCTGATGAGTAACAACAATCATGCCAAGCCAATGGAATAATATTTTTTACGTTATTTAGGCTGGTTATACCGAACGGCCGCGGGAAGGGCCTATGAAATGCGTTTCAAGCAATCAATTTCTGTCACCATTGACATGACAATGTATTGCAATACATGACAGCAGATTAACTAATTACTCCTTTATCCGCTGAACTTCATGCTTTTTCATGAGTGCATACAGCCGCCCCCTGGAAAGGCCCGAAACCTTACAGGCCTTCTTGACGTTACCCGCGGTGAAACGCATCAGGTCCTCCAAGTAGCTCTTTTCGGCACGATCCACGGCCAAATCGCGCACCACCTTGAGAGTGCCCACCTGACCGACGGCTCTTGCTTCCTGCACAGGCGTCTGATTCCCTTTACCCACCGAAGCCCTGGCCAACTCAATCCGCAGATAAGTTGGTAAATGATAGGAGAACAAGACTGGCTCTTCCCCAGCCGAGGCAAGGGTTCGGTCCAAGGCGTTGACAAGCTCGCGCACATTCCCCGGCCAACGGTGAGCCGCCAGCGCTTCCAAGAGATCCGGCGCGCAGGCTTTGGTCTTTGTTTTGTAGCGTTCGCAGAGCTTGCCAATATGGTGGCTAACCAGTTGCGGTATGTCTTCCACATGGTCCCGTAAAGCCGGCAGCTCCAACAAGAAGGCGCGCAGGCGGAAAAACAAGTCCCCGCGGAAGCGTTCTTCGCGGATCATGGCCTCCAAATTACGATTGGTTGCGCAGATAAGACGGAAATCGCTTTCAATTTCACGATCCGCTCCAATGGGCCTGAACCGCCTCTCCTGGATGACTCTTAAGAAGCTGCGCTGCAAGGATAAAGGCAGTTCACCGATCTCGTCCAGGAACAAGGTGCCACCATCCGCCTGTTCGATGAGTCCCAGCTGCCTCTTATCAGCGCCCGTGAACGAACCTTTGACATGGCCGAACAAAAGGCTCTCCACCAAGGTTTCCGGCAACGCCGCACAATCGACCACCACAAAGCTCTTGGCGGCCCTCGCGCTATTTATATGAATGGCTCGGGCAAACAACTCCTTACCAGTGCCGGTTTCACCAATAATGAGGACATTGGCGTCCGAAGCCGCGGCTTGGGCCAATATGGCCAAACTTGCGCTCATGGGAGGGCTATCGCCCACGATGCCGCCTCGATTAAGCACTTTGGGGG
>CAZDRW010000501.1:0-3175 GCA_964507555.1 uncultured Desulfarculaceae bacterium | reverse complement strand
GTGCCTTGCCGTTCATTGCCTAGCCTTTCTCAGTGCGGGCTATTGACCTTCCTCCTTGGGGATAAGCCCGGCCAGCGCCTCCGGTTCGAATTCCAGCTTGGGGGCGTCGGCCCACAGGGAGTCAAGGTCATAGAACTCCCGTACCGGGCTGTGGAACACGTGCACCACCAAGTCGCCGAAGTCCAAGAGCGCCCAGCGGCCTTCCTTGAGGCCGTCCACGCCCAAGGGCTTGACCCCGGCCTTTTTCAGTACCCGTTCTATGCGCTCGGCGATGGCCGTGGTTTGGCGGGTGGAGCGGCCGCTGGCCAAGAGGAAGTAGTCGGCGTAACCCGAAAGCTCGTCCACATCGAGAACCGTGAGGTCTTCGGCCTTTTTGTCCAAGGCCGCCGCCGCCGCCAGCAGGGTGATGGAGCGGGAGTCCGTGGGGTGGCTGGGACGCTTTCTCATGACTGGCTCGACCTGGGCCCGCTAAGCGAAGCGGTGGTTTCATGATAGAGTTTCATGCTTTTAATATAGTCCTCCACCGCAGGGGGCACAAGGTAAGTAAGCGACAGGCCCTCGGCGGACCGGCGTCGCACGTCGGTGCTGGAAATGGATAAAAGCGTGCTGGGCACGTGTTTGGCGCCGTGACCTCCGTTGCGGCGGATCCAGCCGTCGCCCGCCGGAGCGAAATCCGAGTCCAGCTGTTTTTGCATGTATTCCACCACATCGGTACGCGGGCTCTTGGGCCGGGCCATGACCACGAAATCGGCGTAGTCGAAAAGCCGGTGGTATTCATGCCAGGTGTGCAGATGGAAAAAGGCGTCCGCGCCGATGAGGAAATATATCTGGGCGTCTAGGTTTTGCTGGTGGATTTTCTCCAGGGTGCGCACCGTGTAAGAGGTGCCGCCCATTCTGGCCTCCAGGTCGCTGACCCCGAATAACGGATTATCGGCCACGGCCAGCTCCAGCATGCGCAGGCGGTCTTTGGCCGAAGCCATGACGTGCTTGGGGTGGGGTGGCTGGGCGCAGGGCATGAAGAGGACCTTGTTCAGGCCGATTTCCTCGGCCGCCTCCAGGGCGGCGCGTAGATGGGCCATGTGCACCGGGTCGAAGGTGCCTCCGAAGATGGCGATGCGTTCTTTCACCGGAATGATTCCGCTCCCTTTTGTTACTCGCGTACCTGGCCGTCGCCGTACACGATGAACTTCTGGCTGGTTAGCTCGCTGAGCCCCATGGGGCCGAAAGCGTGCAGCTTGGAGGTATTGATGCCGATCTCAGCGCCCAGGCCCAGCTGGCCGCCGTCGTTGAAACGGGTGGAGGCGTTGACCAGGACCACCGAGGAATCCACCGCGTTTAAAAAACGCCGGGCCCTCTCATAATCGCGGGTCACGATGGCCTCAGTGTGCTGGCTGCTGTAGGTTGCGATGTGCTCCAGGGCCTGGTCCATGTCGTCCACCACACGTACCGCCAGGATCAGGTCCAGGTATTCCATGGGCCAGTCGTCGTCTGAGGCCGGATTGGCCTCGATGAGGATGTCGCAGGTCTGGTGACAGCCCCTAATCTTCACGCCGCGCTCCTGGAAGGCCTGGCCCACCTTGGGCAAAAACTCCCCGGCCACGTCCTGGTGGACCAAAAGCGTTTCCATGGCGTTGCACACGCCTGGGCGCTGGCATTTGGAGTTGATGCAGATTTCCTGGGCCATGGCCAGATCGGCGCCCTGGTCCACATACACGTGGCACACACCCTTGTAGTGCTTTAGCACCGGGATGGAGGAGTTCTCGGCCACGAAGCGGATCAGGCTCTCGCCGCCCCGGGGAATGATAACGTCCACCAGCTCGTCCATTTTTAAGAGCGCGCTGGTGGCGGCGCGGTCGGTGGTGGGTATCACCGACACCGCGGCGCTGGGTATCTGGAGTTCCATCAGGACCTCGCGGATCACCGCGGCCAGGGCCAGGCTGGAGTTGATGGCCTCCTTGCCGCCTTTTAAAATCACGGCGTTGCCGCTTTTAAGGCACAGCGCGGCCGCGTCCACGGTCACGTTGGGCCGGGACTCGTAGATGAAGCCGATGACGCCCAGGGGTATGCGCTGGCGGCCTACTAAAAGCCCGTTGGGGCGGCGCCACATGCCACTCACCTCGCCCACCGGGTCGGGCAGGGCGGCCACTTCCCTTAGGCCGTCGGCCATGGAGGCGATCACCTGGTCGGAAAGCGTGAGCCGGTCGATCATGGCCGCGCTTAAGCCCGCCTCGCGAGCCGCGGCCAGGTCTATCTGGTTGGCCTCCTTGAGTTCGCCGGCCTTGGCCGTGAGCGCCTCGGCCATCTTAAGCAGCGCCTGGTCCTTTTTGACCCGGGGCATAACCGCCAGGGCGCGGGAGGCCCATTTGGCGTTTTTGCAGAGCTCCTCAACTAGCTGCTCAACAGACATGCCACACTCTCCTCTTCGTCCAAATCGAAAACCACCAGGTTGTCGCGGTGGATGACTTCATCCGCGTGATCGCGCCCCAGGCGTCTTAGTATCTGGTCGGAGCGCAAGCCCATCACCGAGCGCAGATCATCGCTGGCATAATTGCATAGGCCTACGCCCAGGATGCAGTCGCCCGGACCCAGCACCTTGACCGCGCTGCCCGGCTTGAACTCGCCGCGCACCTCGCGCACGCCCGCGGCCAAAAGGCTCTTGCCCTTTTCCACCAGGGGCCGCACCGCGCCCTCGTCCACCACCACCTCACCGCCGCCCGCCGCCGCAAAGGCGATCCAATGCTTGCGCGAGGTAAGCGGCGTCAGGCGGGGCAGGAACAGGGTGCCCAGGTCTTCGCCCGCCGTGAGCCGGTCCAGTATGTCGTTTTTAAGGCCGTTGGCCACGATGGTGTGGGCCCCGCAGCGGGCCACCTTGTCGGCGGCGCGCACCTTGGAGAGGATGCCGCCCAGGCCCACCGCGCCGGGTTGGGCGCTGGCCGCCCTTAAAAGCTCGGCATCCACCTTTTCCACCACCGGGATGCGCTGGGCCTCGGGGTTTAGCCGGGGGTCCGCGTCCAGGACGCCGTCAACGTTGGTGAGGTTGATCATGAGCTCGGCGCCCAGGAGATTGGTCAGCATTGCCGCCAGGTTGTCATTGTCGCCCAGCTTGATCTCCGCCACGCTCACGGTGTCGTTTTCATTGACGATGGGGATCACGCCCCAATCCAAGAGCGTATAC
>CAZDRW010000500.1:0-3181 GCA_964507555.1 uncultured Desulfarculaceae bacterium | reverse complement strand
CAGGGTGGACTCCTTCACCATGGGCCACACCTGCTTCATCTCTTGTATCAAAGACAATTTTTTCTTTCCCTTTTTGGCCCGGCGCTCACTTACGGGCAAGGTGGGAAAGAGAACGTTCATCCGCATACCAACCATGGCGGCCACGCAGGTCGAGATTAGGTAGGCGAGAATCAAATTATCCATGCGGATCAGTTTGGCCAATTGCGGGGTGCCGAAACTGCCGATAATGGCACCGATTACTCCACCGGCTGCTATGAGGGGAAAAATGCGTTTGGATTGGCGGGTGTTGAAAAGATCATTGGCCAGGTTCCAAAACAGCAGCGCGAACAAGGCCTCGAATTGCGCCTTCAACAAAAACAGGACCGGGTAGACCATATCGATATGGAAATATACTGGCAGTCGCATGACCGCCACCAGTGAGCCGCAGGTGAATAGGGTCAGGGCCAGCAGCCTGGCGCTAGACACCTTGCGCATCACTCCTGCCATGAAACCCATCAGGATAAAGGTTGCTATGGCATTGGCCATGTAGACCAAAGGCAGGTATTCAACGCCAAAACGTTTCAGAAAGGCGGTCTCGGCGAAATTGTTGAAGAGGAGATTGGAGCCGCGGATCAGAAAAAGCAATGCGGCTGACCAGAGAAAAATAGATAGCTCCTCTGGTTGCACCTTGAAAAAATTCTTGAGAAAGTTCTTCATGCACCCGCCGCTTGGATTGTTTGCGCGTCTTAGATCTCAGCCATCATATATCGGGCCTAACTGAGGCGCAAGCGTGATGAAAGTGGGCTTAAATGCCCAGGCGGCATTCTTCCCCAGACGGAGTATGCGGCTCGCCGGTCTGGGCAAAATGACAAGCGCAGACGTGGCCTTCTCCCATCTGGCGCCAAGCCGGAGCCTGGACTGCGCAAAGGGAACGCCGGGCCGGCTGACAACGCCTGAAGAAGGCGCAGCCAACCCCAGGGGAAGTTGAGGGGCGTTCGGCCTTAAGGAGCGTGCCATGGCGCGGGATGTCGCCGCAACGGCCGAATTTGGGCGTAGCGTCCAAAAGCGCCTGCGTGTAGGGGTGCTGGGGATTGTTGATCACCTCATAGGCAGGGCCTATCTCCATGAGGTTGCCGCGATAGATCACGGCCACCCGGTCGCAGAGGTAGCGCGCCGAGGCCAGGCTGTGAGTTATGAAAAGCACCGTAGTCCCCAACCTGTCGCGCACGCCAAGGAGCAGATCGAATATCTGAGCGGAGTACGACGCGTCCAGCATGGATGTGGGTTCGTCCGCCACCAACAGGCTCGGCTCCACTATCATTGCCCGCGCAATGGCCACCCTCTGGCGCTGCCCGCCCGATAGCTGGTGCGGAAAACGGTAGGCATAGCTTTCCGCAGGCGATAGGCCGGCGTTTTTCAAGGCGGCCAGCACTTTCTCCAAGCGCTCAACCCCCTTGGCCAAACCTTGGGTCAAAAGGGGCTCGCCCACGCTGTCCATGATCGACACTTGCGGATTGAAGGACTGGTAAGGATCCTGGAAAACCATCTGCACGTGCCGGCGGTAAAGCCTGAAATCCTTGCCCTTCAAGTTTCCGATTTCCCGCCCTTGCAAAAGTATCTTGCCGCTGTCGGGCTTCTCCAGTCCCACGATGAGCCGGCCGGCGGTGGTTTTGCCCGAGCCGCTCTCGCCCACCAAACCGAATATCTCGCCCGGGTTTATCTGCAATGAAACCGCGTTGAGCGCAAGCACCTCCCGTTTGCCGTGGCCAAAAATATTCCCGCGGGTAAAGTAACGCTTGGTCACTCGGTCAAGTTCCAAGATGGGTGCGTCTGCCTTAGCCATTTTTGCTTGCTGCTCCAACGCCATGCCAAACCACCCTAGCAGTGATCGCACAGTACATGATGGCCCGCGTCGACCTCTTGCCAAAGAGGGCGGTCCAGCTTGCACTGGGATTCTGATCGGGGACAACGGTCGCAGAAACGGCAACCCATTATCTTGCCGATCAAATGCGGCGGCTCGCCGGGGATGGGTTTCAATTCCTTGCGCTCGCCGGCCAGAGTGGGAAATGACGCAACCAGGGCTTGGGTGTAAGGATGGCGCGGTTCGTAAAAGACCTGTTCGGAAGTGCCTATCTCCACCAGCTGCCCGGCGTACATGACGCCTATGGATTGGCAAACCTCGGCGACGATGGATATGTCGTGGCTGATGAAGATGATGCCCAGGTTGAGTTCGCGCTGGAGGTTTTTGGTTTCCTGCAGAATCTGATCCTGCACGATCACATCCAGCGCGGTGGTGGGTTCGTCCGCGATTATCAGCTTGGGCTTGTTGGCCAGGGCCATGGCGATAATGGCCCGCTGCTTCATGCCGCCCGAGTATTGATGGGGGAAATCGTCGATGCGCTCCACCGGCATGCCGACCAGCTGATAAAGGCCCTCCACCTGCCTGCGGGCCTCATCCTTGCTGACCTGGGGCTGATGCGCCACAATGGCCTCTATCATCTGGTCGCCTACCCGTATCACAGGGTTTAGAGCGTTCATGGCGGCCTGGAAAATCATGGCCACATCTTTCCAGCGCACCTTGCGTAAAGCATCCTCATCCATGGTGCGCAGGTCCTGCCCGTTCAGGAGCACGTGGCCCTCGGTTATGCTGCCGTTGGACGGCAACAGCCCCATCAGGGCCATGCCGATGGTGGTCTTGCCGCAGCCGCTCTCACCCACCAAGCCCAGGGATTGACCGGCCTGCAGGCAAAAACTTACGCCTTCCACCGCCTGCAACAAGCCTTCAGCCGTCTGGTAGCCTATGCTTAAGTTCTGCACATCCAGGAGCGCCATGTCTTAGCCTGCCGATGTTTCATCTCTGAGGCGCGGATCCAGCACTTCGTCCATGGCGCGTCCCAGCATGTAAAAGGAAAGCGTGATCAATGAGATGCACAGCCCCGGCGGAAGCAGCCAGTACATGGCCCGGAACATATGCCCGGTCTTCCAAACCCATTGCAGCATCATGCCCCAGCTCACGGTGCCCGGGTCGCCGAAGCCCAGGAAGGCCAGGGCGGCTTCGATTACGATGGCCGAGGTGACGCGAAAAGTCATGTAGAGAAAGGCCAAGGGCAGCACATTAGGCATGATGTGCCTGAAGATGATGCGCGTGTGGCTGGCGCCCGCCACCCGGGCGGCGTCGATAAAGGGCCTCTGTTTCAAAGAC
>CAZDRW010000499.1:0-3184 GCA_964507555.1 uncultured Desulfarculaceae bacterium | reverse complement strand
ATCCCCATCGCGCCGGGCACCGTGATCGGGCACGAGTTCGTGGGGGTGGTGGAAGAGACCGCGCCCGATGTGCGGCTTTTTAAGCCGGGCGACCGGGTGGACGTGGCGGCGGGGATTTGGTGCGGCTGCTGCCCACCCTGCCAGCGCGGCGAAACCCAATCCTGCCAAATGGGCGGGGTTTGCGGCGGCTTTTTCAAGGGCCGCCAGCTATCCGGCGCCCAAACCGAGTATGTGCAGGTGCCCAACGCGGACATGTGCGCGGTGCCCATCCCGGATAACGTCAGCGACGAGCAGGCCATCCTGGTGGGCGATGTGTTCAGCACCGGATTCCACGCGGTGGCCGAAGGCGGGGTCAGGCCGGGCGATACCGTGGCCATCTTCGGCTGCGGCCCCATCGGGCTGGCCGCGGTGGCCTCGGCCGTACTCCACGGCCCCAGCCGCATTTTCGCGGTGGACATGCTGCCCAACCGGTTGGCCCTGGCCCAGGAACTGGGCGCCGAGACCATAGACGCCACTGACGGCGAGGCGGTTAATAAGATCCTGGCCGCCACCAAGATGAATGGCGTGGACGTGGCCATCGAGGCGGTGGGCCAGCCGGCCAGTTTCAACCAGGCCCTGGGCACCCTGCGGCGAGGCGGCTCGCTTTCGGTGGTGGGCCTGTTCCCCAAATCCGTGGAGCTGCCCCTGCCCATGCTGGGCCTTTATGGAGTGCGCATCAGCATGGGGCTGGCCAACTTGAGCCGCATGCGCCAGCTGATGGACCTGTTGGCCACCGGCAAGGTGGATTTGTCCAGCCTGACCACCCACAGCTTCCCCTTGTCGCAAGCCATGGAGGCCTACGACCTGTTCGAGAACCACAAAGATAAATGCATCAAGGTGATGCTAAAACCATAGGGAGAATTATTATGGCTTTTACTCAACCCATCCAAGCTTTTGATGCCATGATCGAAAAATTCAACCCCCAGGCGGCCGAAGGAGTCAAGGCGGTCTTCCAATGGGAAGTGGTGGGCGACGGCGGCGGCATCTGGCACATCAAGGTGGCCGACGGCGCGGCCCAGCTCGCTGAAGGCCGCCATGAGTCCCCCACCGTGTCCCAGATCTGCAGCACCGAGCTGTTCCTGGGCATGGTCAACCTGGAGGTGGACGGCATGCAGGCCTTCATGAGCGGGCAGCTCAAGATGACCGGCGACATGATGGTGGCCCAGAAGATCTACGACCTGTTCCCGCTGTAGGCCGTCAAGCACGGCGGATAGCCGCCATTGATCAAGCGCGGACGAGGCACAGGTTTAGCCGGTGCCCGTGCGCCAGGGAAAGCTATGCACGCAGAGAGCAAGCAACCGAGCCCGCCGGTGGCGCCCGGGGTTTTCAGCACGCCCAGCCGAGGCCGTGATCCGGTGCTTCTCGGCGGCCGCTGCCTGGAGTGCGGCCGGAATTTCTTTCCCCGCCCTCCCCGCTGCCCCCACTGCCTGGGTCCGGTAAAAGAGAAGGACCTGGGCTCCACCGGACGGCTATACAGCTACACGGTGGTGCGGGTGAGGCCGCCTTGGGGCCTGCCCAAGCCTTACGGCCTGGGCTACGTGGACCTTGACCATGGCGGCTTAAGGGTTTTGGGCCTAATGGCGCCCGGTGCCCTGCAGGATCTGCAGATAGGCATGAAGCTGCGCCTGGCCGTGGCCGAATTGGGCAACAACCTGCAAGGCGAACCCTGTCTGCGGCCCTATTTCGAGCCGGCCGACGTGAAACCGGCAAGGGGTGATTGACATGTCTGAGGTATACCTGGCCGGCGTGGGCATGATCCCCTTCGGCGTGCACGTCGAACGCGGCCTGGTGGATATGGCCAGCCAAGCGGCTGAACTGGCCCTGCAAAGCGCCTGCCTATATCCCAACCGGGTGGATATGGGCTTTTTTGCCAGCGCCACCGCCGCGCCGCTTTTCAAGGATGTCACCGTTGGCCAAAACGTTTTTTGGCAACTGGGCATCAACCAGATCCCCATTTTCAACGTTGAGAACGCCTGCACTTCGGGTTCGGCCGCGTTCTATCTGGCCTGCAACGCCATCGCCGCCGGTCAGGCCCAGGTGGCCATGGTGGTGGGCGGGGAGAAGATGTGCGTGCCGGAGGCCGGCCTCTTGAACTCCGGCGCCACCGAGCTGGACACCCAGCTGGGCCTGGTGACGCCGGCCAGCTTTGCCATGCGGGCCATGCGCCACATGGCCGAGTTCGGCACCACCGCCGAGCAGATGGCCGCGGTGGCGGTGAAAAACCGGGGCCACGCCGCCTTGAATCCCATGGCCCAGTTCCGTAAGCCCATCAGCCTGGACGAGGTGCTTTCCTCGCCCATGATCGCCGATCCCCTCACCCGCCTGCAATGCTGCCCCATCGCCGACGGGGCCGCCGCCGTGGTGCTCTGCTCCCAAGAGGTGGCCAAAACGGTGCCCCACGCCCTCAAGGTTCTGGCCTGGACCTACGGCACCGGCGATTACCAGAACCCCCAGGACATGGCGCGCTGGGGCACCGACTACCGCACCTGCGCCCAGGCCTATGCCACGGCGGGTCTGGCGCCCGGCGAGGTGGATTTGATCGAATGCCACGACGCCTTCACCATCGGCGAGATCCTGCATTACGAGGCCCTGGGGCTTTGCCGGCCAGGCCAGGGCGGCAAGCTGGCCGCCAGCGGCGAAACCGCGCTGGGAGGCCGCATACCGGTCAACGTCTCCGGAGGGCTCTTGAGCCGCGGCCATCCGCCCGGGGCCACCGGCTTGGCCCAGATCTACGAACTGGCCGTCCAACTGCGCCAAGAGGCGGGCGAGCGCCAGGTGCCCGGCGCCTGCACGGGCCTGGCCCACTGCATGGGCGGCGACAAGGACGGCGACTCCAAATCCTGCACGGTAATAATCATCAGCAATTGAGACAGCCATGAATACCCATCTGCATCATGTATCGCTCTTCACCAAAGACATGGATCGATCGCTTCTTTTGTTCAGCGGCCTGTTGGGTTTTGAAAAGCTTTGGCAGGCGGGCCCCCTGGGCGGCAAAGGCATGGCCGCGCTCTTCGGCCTGAACGATATCCAGGCCGAATTGATCATGCTTAAAAACCAAGGCGGCGTTATGCTGGAGCTTATCCATTTGCTGGCTCCGCAGTTGGAGGCTCAGGCGGTACCACCCGCCCTGCCGGTCCCCGCCTCG
>CAZDRW010000498.1:0-3184 GCA_964507555.1 uncultured Desulfarculaceae bacterium | reverse complement strand
CGGTCGGCCTTGGCCTGGGCCGGCAAAGCCAAGCCCAATACCATTAGTGCAACCGTCAAGATTATTGCGATTCTTCGTTGCATGCTCATTTCCCTTTCCCAATGACTAGCCAACCAACAACCGTTTCCGCTGGTCATCAGGGCCCCGCCTAGTTTCGACCCAAACACGGCGGGGCCGTCATTTACCCTCGGTCATCTGCTCAAGATGCGCTCCATTTCGAAGAACAGGTCTTGCTCACGGATTACGCCCACGGGCTTGCCTCCGTTTTTCACCAAAAGCCGGCGCACGCCCTGTTGGATCATCTGATAGGCCGCTTCCATCAAGGTCGCGTTCTCCTCCACCATTGGCGGTACCGGAGACATTAGCAAGGCAACCTTTCGCTCGGCCAGACGTTTCAATTCCCTGGTGAAGGCTCCGGCCCAGAACATGGGCGAATATTGAATGCTGTCGGCCATGGATGGTTTGGGAGCGTTCAGGTAGGTCGGCATAAGCCCTCGCAAGAGATCGGCGATGGATAAAAAGCCGACCACCTCTCCGTCCCGACCGGTGACCAGCACCGAGCGGTGGCCGGTCTCCATGATGCTCTCCGAGGCCGCTTTGCTATGGAACGATTTGCGCAGGAGATCTACGGCCTCGCGCACGCTATGATCCATGCTAACCGCGGTGTACTCCTCGATGGGAAGCATCACGTTCTTGACTCGGCTCTCCTGGCTGTCCGCCGGGGCACGTCCCATACGATGGGCCTCGGTAATCTTGGAGGCCAGGAGGTCAATATCACAGGGCTTGGCCAGGAAATCATAGGCTCCCTTTTTCAAGGCATCCTGGGCCAGGGCTTCCGAGCCGTGGCCGGTCAGCATGATCACCGGTACCTCGGGCGCGGCCCCACGGATTTGCGCCAATACTTCCAAGCCGTCCATGCCCGGCATTTTAATATCCAGTACCACCACGTCGGGCCCCGCGGCCAGCTTATCCAGGCCTGCCTTGCCGCTTTCGGCCGCTATAATCTCGAATCCCCGACGCTTAAGTATCTTCTCGGTAGTGGCGCGGAACTGCGCCTCGTCGTCTATTAAAAGCACCTTTATATTCGCGCTACTCATGGTTACCTCCTTTGGGCTCCATGCCTTAGTAGGGTCGCAAGCCGGGGAAGCCCAGCCAGGTCCAGTAGGTCGCCGCCATCAGCATCAGCACGGCCAGGTTGGTGCAGAACAGGATCGCTCCGGCTCTGATGTAATCCTTTTGTTCAAGAAGGCCGCTGGCGTAGACGATGGCGTTGGGCGGCGTGCCTATTATAAGGCAATAAGCCAAACTGGAGGCGATCGCCGTGCTCATGGTGGTGAAGGGTATCATGCTGGTGCCGGGATGCACGATACCGGCCATGGCTAAAGTCACCGGGCCCACCGCGGCGCAGGCCGGTCCGTCGGCCATGAGCTGGGTGATAAAGCCTACGATGATATTGCCCGAGAGCAAGAGCCCCAACCCACTACCCAGGCCCAAGGGGATGGTGAGTTCCACTATGGAGTTGGCTATCCAATAAGCCCCGCCGGTGTCGGTCAAGAGCTTGCCGAAGGCGATGGCCCCGGCGTAAAGCCACACCACGCCCCAGTCTACCTTGGTCTGATAGTCACGCCAGTTGACCACCCCGGACAGGATGTAGGCGATGGCGCCCATCACGGCCAAGACACCGATGCCGAAGCGGATGCCGGTCAGGCTCAAAAGGAGATTCTTCTCGGTGATCCAGCAGAAGAGCATCACCACGAAAATGAGGACTGCCCACTTCTGGTCCCGGTTCCACTTGCTGCCGGTCTTGCCGATGCTTTCCTTGACCATGACCATGGAGGGGCCCAAATCGGTTAGGACCGGCTTGAAGCGCCAGTTGATCACCAGCCAGGTGATCGGCATGACAAAGAAGAGGAAGGGCACGCAGTAGACCATCCACTGCCCGAAGCCGATATCAACCCCGAACATCTCCTGGGCATACGACATCATAATTATGTTGCGGGCCGCGCCGGAGGGGGCCAGGGAGCCGCCCAGGTTGCAGGCCATGGCGATGGTTATCATGAGTATCTTGCCCAGCTCGGGATCGTCCTTGCCCTCGGCCGAAGTCGTGGTGGTATAGAGCATGATGCCGATGGGCATGAACATGGCGGCCAGGGCATGATCGCTCATGAACATGGTGAGCGGGCTGATAATGAGGATCATTATGCCGGTTATCCAGCGCACGCTGGGACTCTTCAGTTTGCCGAACATCATGAGCGCGATACGCCGGTCCACGCCTGTCTTGACGAAGGCCGCCGCGAACATCAGCGAGCCCATGATAAACCAGGTGGCGTCTGACCAATAGATCGAGGCGACGTTCTGGCGAGTGAAAATGCCGGCCAGCATGCCAATTATGCCTACGCAAAAAGCCACCATGGGCAAAGGAATGGCCTCGGTCATGAAGGAGCCCACCACAAAGGCCACCGTGGCCACCGCCACCTTAACGTAGAAGCCGCCCTTTTTGACCCGCTTCATTTCATCGGGACTCAGCTTGTCCAGGGGCAGGTTCTTGCTTAGTTTGTGGGCCGCCTTGAGCATGGCCTCGAACTTCTCGGGCGATATGGTGGCGGCCTTTTGCATGATCAGTTTCAGGTTGGCCTGGTTGGTTTCAATCTTGGCCTTCTTGGCCCACTTCACGTCCCTCTTCAGGAATTGCTTGTAACCGAAGGCCGCCTTGTCGACGCTGGCCTCCATGATAAGGATCATCTGTGACTGCCAGCGGTTCAGCTCCTGGAATTTCTCCTGGAAAACCTCCTTGGACATGTATTCGCGGACATATTTGGACCCCAGCGTATACTCGGCTCCCACCTGCAGCATGCTGCGCGGGGTGGGGATGAGGAGAATCAGGATCAACAGGCCTAACGGTATGGAAAACAGTTTCCAATTTATGTATCGGTCGTAGCCCGTTGCCTTATGCGTCTGTGCCTTGGCTTCGGTCATATTGCAACCTCGCTTGTCTTTATCGCCGGGGGCATTGCTGATGCGCGCCCTTCCCTTTCCGGCGGGTTTCTTGCCTAGGGCAGGAAATATTCGTTAAGCACCCAAAATCCGAGCATGCCCATGGTTAAAAAGAAGTAAATACGCCGTTCGTTCTCCTTGGAGATGGGGGTAATCCATCTACCTTGTCGTTTGACTTGGGTCTTCATCG
>CAZDRW010000497.1:0-3204 GCA_964507555.1 uncultured Desulfarculaceae bacterium | reverse complement strand
TTATCATCCTCCAATATTTCACTGGCACGAATGAGCTAGGGACATGCTAATATGGACGAATGAAATGTATAAATACCATATTAAAAACTGACCTCTTTATTAATAAATGCGAAAATGTAACTTGATAAGTGTGGTAAAGAAAACCAAAAGATGCTATTTTCATTTTTCGAATCGCGAATTTATCTTGACAATTATTGTCTAGTATATTGTAAATTTAAGTAGATAAGGGGGGTGGGGAAGAATTTTGTGGATAGACATAACAGCTGCGCAAACACCAAAGCGATTATCGAGTATATTACTCGACACTATGGTTCCTGCGAGCTCCTGCTCGAGGGCTTGGAAGACGTTCTTAAGAGCATAAACTCGCCCTTGGATTTCTTATGCGATCCTCATAATTGGGTTTCTTCAGATGTTTGCCGTATCATGTACGCCAATGCCCGCAAGATCAGCGGCAATGCCAAAGTCGCATATCTTATCGGTTTCGAGTCGGTAACCCACCAGAGCCTTGGCTATATACAACACATTCTGCTGAAGGCCTTGGGCGGGCCTAAGGCCGCCGTCAGCCGCGCAAAAAATCTCAACGAAAAATTTAACCGCAACAAACAAGTTGAAATAGTCCGCCTCGACAAAAACGAGGCGGTTGTGCGGCTGCGCTGGGACCGGCACCTGAAATTGAATCGCGATTTCTGCCTCATGAACCAGGGGATTCCCGCCAGCCAGAGTTCAAGAGACCCGCTGCCAATTTGACGGTGACGATTATTGCGAGTTTCATTTGGGTTGGCAGAATCCGTCCATGGCCTTCCGTTTACGGCATTTGTTCTCCGGGCGCCGTATACTGCTGAGCGAAACCTTGGCCGAGGTGGAGCGTGATAAGCTCCTGTTAGAGCGCAAGCACGGCGAGGTGCAACTTTTGAACGCGGATCTGCAGGCCAAGATCGACCAGCTTTTCAGCCTGCAGCAAGCCAGCGCCGCCATCCTGGCGCAGTTGAATCTGAAGGAGCTGCTGCCTTCGGTGCTGGATCTTTTCCGCAAAGCCATCGGCTACTCTAGAGCCATGATAATGCTGCGGGACGAGATTGATAATTGCCTGCGCTTCGTGGAAGGCGTTGGGGTGTCGGAAAAGGAGAAGACACCTCTTATGGGCTACGAAGTTCCGCTCAACCGCACCCAAAACCTGTTGGCCAGAGTCGCCTCCAACGGCATTCCCTTTATTTGCAACGACATCTCCAAGCTGAAACTCAATCCGGAAAACATAATCGTCCGCAATTACCGCATCAGCTCCATGGTGATACTCCCGCTCATGTCGCGGGGAAAGGTGATCGGCATTCTGGCTGCGGACCAGCATGAAAAGGCCGGCAACGCCAAAAAGGCGCCCAAGCTGGACCGGGATTTTCTGGGGGTGTTTGCCAACCAGATAGCCCTGGCCATCGAGAACGCCAAGATGTACCAGGATCTCAGGGACAGCATCCTGGGCACCATGAAGGCTTTGGCCCTGGCCCTGGAAGCCAAGGATCCCTACACTGCGGGCCATTCCGAGCGGGTGCGCCAGATGGCCGCGCGGCTGGCCCAGCGCTTGGGCATGAGCGATGACGAGATTCAGCACATTTCCAACGGATGCATTCTGCACGACATAGGCAAGATAGGCATAAACCGCGAGATATTGAACAAGCCCGGCAAGCTGGACCATGAGGAGATGGAGGTGGTGCGTCAGCATCCCCGGCTGGGTCACGCCATCGTGCTTCCCCTGGCCTTGAATCCGGCGGTCAGCTCCATCGTGCGCCAGCACCACGAGCATTTTAACGGCAATGGCTATCCCGACGGCCTGGCGGGAGAAGAGATTCCCCAAGCGGTGCGGGTGGTGGCGATCTGCGATGCCTTTGACGCCATGACCACGGACCGTCCTTATCGCAATAGCCTGCCCAATAAAGAGGCCTATAACCGCTTGCAGGAGGCGGCAGGCACCCAGTTCGATCCCTCCTTGGTGGCGGAGTTCATGGCCATGGGCCGCGAGGAAGGTTTTGACGATATGGGCCGTCCCATGTACCGGGCCGGCGAAGCCCATCGCATGCGGGTGGTGGGCAACTGAACAGACGCTGCCCTGGTTAGTCTGGGGCGCTTGGCTTGGGCAGATCAGGCAGGCGGGAGCGCCTGCCTTTTTTTGCGGTCTCTAAAGAGGGGATAGCGGTTTGCAGGCTTTGCCCGGCTCAGGCGCTTGGCGCTCTTTGCCCGGCATAGGCAGCCAAGACCAATTGCCTTAGCCCGCCGAAAGCTCGAACAGCTTGAAAGGCTCCAGCGCCTCTGGCTTGACGGTTACGCCAAGGCCGGGACCGGATAAAGCCTGGGCCATGCCGCCGGGGGCGAAGGAAAGATCCTCTAGGATGACATCGTCCTGCAAATAATATTTGCCCAGGCTGCCTTCCAGGAAAGTCAGTTCGCCGCGGGTGCAGGCCAGATGCCTGCCCATGGCTGACAAAAGGCCGAGCTCGCCCACCTGGCATCCCATCTGGATTCTCAGGCCCGCTTGCAGCGCCAGGTCGCAAAGCGCCATGGTGCGCGCCGGGCCCCCGCATTTGCTGAGCCTTAAGTTGAAGCCATCCACAGCCCGCGCCGCGATCAACTCCCTGGCCTGAACGGGCGTGCAGCAGGATTCGTCCGCTAGGATCAGGGGCCCCACCTTGCTTTTGACCGCTGCCAGCCCGGCCGTGTCCCGGGCCGCCACCGGCTGTTCCACGGCTTCCACGGCAAAGGGAGCCATGGCCTGGATCTGGGCGATGGCCTCAACGGGCGTCCAGCAGGCGTTGGCATCCACCCTGAGGCTGGTTGCGGAGCCCAGCACCTCCCGGACTCGCTTTAGCCGCGCCAGGTCGTTGCCGCGTCCCACCTTGAGTTTGACCTCGCTCATGCGCAAGGCTTTGGTCTGCTGCAAAAGGCGCTCGAAAAGCTCGGAGCCGGTGAAGGGCAGCACCGCCCCGTAGGTCACTTCCTCGCGTTGGGTTCCGCCCATCAGCCTGCTGACCGGCTGGCTAAGGGCTTGGCCGGCCAGGTCCAAAAGCGCGGTCTCCAAAGCGCAGGCGGCAGCCGGGGCCGCGTCCAGATCAGCCTCGGCGAGATTGCACATAAGCCAACCCAGGGCCTGGTCCGGTTCAATGCGCTGCCCCAATACCAGCTGGGCGGTGTACCGGTGAATAAAGGCCTGTGCCTCTT
>CAZDRW010000496.1:0-3213 GCA_964507555.1 uncultured Desulfarculaceae bacterium | reverse complement strand
GTCCTCCAGAATCACCTTTATTGCCGTGTGGTAGCCTTTCAAGTTGAAGTCGCGCTGGACATCGTCAATGGCTTGATTCAAGGCAGCCCGGGTGGCGATCCCATATTGGGAAAGGCTGCCGCTGATGGGTAGTAGCGCTCCAATGCTAATCTCCGTCGGAGGGGATGCCGCCTGCACCGGGGCAATGGTTAAAAAAACCGAACCAAGCAACAGGAACAGCAGGTGATTCCCTCTCAACTTGTTCCGGAGATTACGCATGATGTACCTCATGATGTACCTCGATAAAAATTTGAGTAGGCAACGGTACTTTCTTAAAAAAAAAAGCCCCGGCCTTCCAAACAGTCGGCCGGGGCTTGTCTTTTGACCGGGTTCCCAAACTGGAATTTCAAAACAAGCGAATCAGTGAACCACACCGCCTTTAAGCAGTGGGGTATCAGTGGGAATCCATGGAAACCGCCGCAAGCAGCAGGGTGTTAGACCCGCGACGAATGTATTACTTGCTCGCGTTCCATTCCTTGAGCTGCTCGATGCTCACGATGTCGCCGTACTTCGCCTTAAGCGCCACAAGCTCCTCTTTCTGGGCATCGTAGATGGCGAACAGCTTGTCCGGGATGTTATCTTCCTTCTTGAAGGCCTCGTACTGCAGATCAATGCGCGCGATGATGTTGTCAACGTACAGGCTGAACTGCTTGTCGTACAAATCCTTGGGATATTCCTTGCCCAAGAGTTCCGAGAACATGGCCTTTAGTTCCTCGTACTCGGGCAACAGGCCCACCGGGGAGGGGATGCTGGCCACTTCGTTGTGGATCAGCCTATCCAACCAGCTCATCCACACCTTGACGTCGCGCTTTTCGCCCAAAAGTGCGCTGCCCTTGCCGCCTCTGGCTTCGTGGGTGAGGAAGTAGTTGAGCCCGGCCAGGATGGGCCGGCTTTCGTCTGCGATCTTGTTGCTGTTGAAGAATTCGAACTGGGCGATCATGTTGTCGCCCAAGGCGCCGGGGATGAATGGCTGGTTGGCCCAGGGCTGGCGCTTCACGCCGGTGACGCCCACCTCGGTGGCCGTGGCCCGGCTCACGATGGAAGCGCCGATGACCACGCCCTCATCAGCGTCGCGCGCCACCCGCACCGGCGGCATGGTGTCCGCGTCACGGCCGTTGTAGGTGAAGACCCTGGTCACCACGCCTGCGGGGTCCTCCATCTTGTTGCTGTAGTTGGCCAGGGCGGTGGCCATGACCGTGAAGCGGGCGTTGGCGTGGCTTAGGGGAATGGCATTGCCGTTCTCATCGGTCATGCCTTCCTTCCACTTGCCCTGGAAGTTGAAGCCCTCCTTGGGGGTTTCCTCGCCGCTGCCCACCCAATAGGGCTTTAAGGCGTCGTCAACGAGCACGTTGGAGAAGATGATCTCCGCCTTCTCGTTGCGCAAAATGTCCATGATCTTGGGATCATCGGTCCAATTCACGTCCTGGATGATGCCAAAGATGCCGCATTCCGGATTGATTGAGCGGATGGTGCCGTCGTCCGCGATCCAGATCTGGGCCAGATCGTCGCTGATGAACTCCTCGCCCACCATGGCGGTGGTGGTCTTGCCGCAGCCCGAGGGCGCGGCCCCGGCGAAGAAGGTCACCCGGCCGCCCGGGCCCCTGAGCCCGGTGATGAACATGTGCTCGGACAGCTCTTCGCCCCGGCGGTAGTAGGTGGCCCGATCCACGGCAAAGCGGTGGTTGCCTTTTTTAAGCAACAGGGTGTTGCCGGCATAGGTGCAGAAGGTGCTGTAGGTGGTCTGGTGGGAGCGGTCCATGAACACCCGGGCGTTGGGCAGATCCTCATCCCGGTTGGGTCCCTGGCTGTGCACGTTGGTGAAGAAGTGGCCCACCCGCTCCACCTCGGCGTCGAAGGACTCGAAACAATTACGGTAAAGCAGCTCGGCCGAATGGCAGACATACAGGGAAGTGGTGGCCTCGATGGCCGGGATGGCGGCCTCGGCCCCCACCGGACCCCGGGAGTAGAAGCCCACCACCATGATCATGCCCTTCATCATGCCGGACATGTGCTCCTTGACATAGTCGTAGGCATCCGGCCGGCTGATGCGGTTGGCTAGGGAACTCACGGTCTCATCGTCATTGGCGATATAGAAGGTGCGGTCGACAATCCTGGCCTGTTCCTTTGCCAAGTCGTAGTGAAGAGTGTGACCGTTGATGGCCAATTTGCGCTCTTCACCGCGCTCGATGCACAGGTCGCGGACTCGCTGCTTGTCTTCCGGGCTGCCCGTGTTCACCAGTACCGAGTCCGGCTGGCCCAGGGCAATGGCATTGGCTATTTTGAAACGGGCGTCGGGATTCTTTATTTTCTCTATTTTGGCGAAATCCGCATCGTCCATCTTCTCACGGAAAAGGGCGGTCGCCTCTTCCTGACTCTTGACTCCTCCGATATCCGACAGGATATCAACACCTTTGTTCATTTTTAGCACTGTAGGGCCTCCAAAGCGATTTAATCTCTCGAGCATTATGTGGGATTAGGAAAAATTCTCATTTTATACATAGGAACCATCGCACCAATGAACTTTGTCAGGGGTGCAACGGTCGGTCATTTCCTTGATCCAAGCGTTGAGCTTGGGGTGTTTGCTTTCAGAAGATATTGCAACCTCCAAAAGCCTTAAAAAAGACGGGCAGGATTCCCCTGCCCAGGTGAATAAACGGTTTTGTGTCCTAAAGATGTGACTATCTTATAGCTGCGCTTGGCGGCCAGTCAAGGACTAACCTAGCTTGAGTCAAGGGAAAAATTAGAATAGTGACCCCATAGGAATTGCACCGATCAAGCACTGTAGCCAAGTTGTTAAGCGTGCCGCCAGCAAGCCACCCAGCCTGAATCAAAATATAAAGAAAAAGCAGTTTTTCCCGGGTGGGCAAAAGAAACGGGTTCCCTCCCGGACCCTCCCTCCCAAAGAAAACCAGCTAGCAGAGGGCTCCAATGCTATATGTTAAATCATTAATGGTGTTTGGCTTCCTTTGAATGGATGCAGGGCTGATGCTGGTTTGCCAAGGGCGCAGCGTCCCTTTATGCCAATCCGAATTTATGTGGAAAAGATCCGCTGTCTGCAACGGCCTCTCCCAGTTTGACGTTAATGCCCCTTAACTTTTGGGCGTTGCTACCGCGTGGCGGCCACGAACTCGACATGGCCGTTGGCTTTTCTGGGAAAGGGGTGGCTGGGGGGAG
>CAZDRW010000495.1:0-3216 GCA_964507555.1 uncultured Desulfarculaceae bacterium | reverse complement strand
TAAGCCCATAACTCAAATAGGGAAGCGATGGTGGTAAGGCCACGTAAATGCCGGATGGTGGAAGCCGAACCCGAAGCTGCCCATTTCAAACCCTGGGGCTGTCCCGTAAAGGGAAATCATACGGTTCGGCTTAGAGTGGAAGGCCTGGAGGCCTTGCGCCTAGCTGATCTGGAGGGCCTGAGCCAGTTAGATGCAGCCCGGCGCATGGGCGTTTCCCGTCAGACCTTCGGCCGGGTGTTGTGCGAGGCCCGCCAAATAGTGGCTCAGGCTTTGGTGGAAGGCATGGCCCTGAAAGTGGACGGAGGAGACTATTCTGTCGGCAAACCGGAAGCCAGGCCGGATGAGCGAGCCAAACTGACGAGTGACATAGAGGTTGTGAAAAGAGAGAACGCAATGAGCAAGATAGCCATAAGCAGTGAAGGACCGACCCTGGAGGACATGGTGGACCCCCGCTTCGGCCGGGCCGGCGGTTTCGTGCTGGTGGATCTGGAAACCAACCAGATCGAATATCTGGACAATGGGGCCAGCCAGGCTCGGGCCCAGGGCGCGGGCCTCCAGGCCACCGAGATAGTGGCCAAGGCCGGGGCCAAGGTGGTGCTCAGCGGTTTCGTGGGGCCCCAGGCCTTACATGCCCTGAAGGCGGCCGGCGTGCAGGTGGGCCAGGACCTGGAAGGGCTTACCGTGGGCCAGGCTCTGGAGCGTTACAAAACCAAACAGGTGACCATAGTCGATTAGGGCCCGGTGGCGAAAACGTTATAAAAGGCCTGGCAACATATATTGGAAAAGACGGCCAGAGTTTAAAGGACAACCTGGCTTGTTATTAATATTGAAAGGAGTTCACTATGGAAGCGGTAGTAGCGATACCTTCAGCCAATCCCGGTGGCCTGGACGCGCAGTTGGGGGCCCATTTTGGGCATTGTGATCTATACACCTTGGTAAGCCTTGCGGACGGAGAGATAAAGGAAGTGAAAACCCTTCCCTGTATCCCCCACCAGCAGGGCGGATGTATGGCCCCGGTGCAGTATCTGGCCCAGAACGGGGTCAAGGTTCTGATCGCGGGCGGCATGGGCATGCGACCCCTGATGGGCTTCAACCAGGTGGGCATCAGCGTGTTCTTCGGCGGCCAGGCGGCCAGTGTGGGCCAGGCGGTGGAGGCCTTGGCCCAAGGCCAGCTGCCCATGTTCGGCCAGGAACATACCTGTGGCGGCGGCGGCGGCCAGATGGGCGTTTAGCGCCGGCTGAATCTGCGTGGAGGCCAAAAGTTGAGCGAGAAAACCCATGCGGCCGGGGACCAGGTTAGCGAGGCCTTTCTGAGCCATGCCCGTCTGCCCCGCCATCAAACCAGACTGGATGCCCCCGACGGTGCGGCCGTGGGGGTGGGACAAAGCGGGGATTCGGTGGAGGTGACTATCCAGATGGATGGCGATGTCATCTCACGCATCGGCGCTACCCCCAACGGCTGTTTGTACACGGTGGTCTGCGCCAGCGCCTTGGGCGAGCTGGCCAAGGGCCTCAAGCTGGAAGGCGCCCTGGAGATCGATCCGCAGGACGTTGACCAGGCCTTGGGCGGGCTGCCCGAGGATCACCAGCACTGTGCAAGGCTGGTGGTGAACACCCTGGGCGAGGCCATTGAGGACTATTACCGCCGGGTCGGCCTGAAAACCAAACCGGAGATCGTTGCCAAGACTGGTTCTTAAACCGTTCCATATTCGCGTAAGGGGAGCACGGCATACCCATATCCGCGACTGAATGCCGTGATTGCGGCCGGGCGGGCGAAGTGTCGGCGATCGGCACGGAGGAGAAAAGCATCTGCCCGCCCCCGCATTGCGAAGGGCGGCAGTATGCAAAAACCGATGACCGCGCCCAGCGATCTCATTGACAAGACCCGGAGGCGTTTTCCCGGTCCCGGCGACATCTTCTGCTGCGGTTTATCGCCGGCGCGGGCCAGCTGCCAGGGAACGGGAAGCTGCTGCGGAAAGATGAGTGAGCGCCTTTGCTAGGCAAGGAGCAATAGCCATGGAAATGAAAATACTGCTGGCCAGTCCCTCTCCCGGGGCATTGGCTCCCTTATCGGCGGCCCTGTCCGCCGATAAGGATGTCAAGCTCCAGCATGTGGCCAACGCCCGAGAGGCTTTGGAGACCGCCGCCAGTTCGAAACCAGATCTGGTGGTCCTGGATGAGCGCATAAAAGACATGGAATTGCTGGAAGTCATCAAGCGCCTGTTGCAGGTGGACCCGTTCATAAACGTGGCTTGCATCAGCACTCTTTCCAGCGATGAATTCCACGAGTACTTCGAGGGCCTGGGGGTCCTGGCCCAACTGACCGCCCATGCCGGCCCCAAAGAGGCCAAAGGCCTCTTGGCAAGCCTGGCGGCCATCAAAAATCAGGTGGCCGGAGTGTAGGCTGGGGAGTCAGGTTGATCAAAAGCCGTGCCCGGCCCGGATGAAATCGGCCAACTCGCGCCGCTCCGCTGGCTTTAATGATGGGCGCGAGTGGTTCTGTGTCTTGTTTCGCCCTGATGAGCTAAAGGTGCGAACAGACCGGGCGCCGACCCTTTAGAGCCGGCGCCCGGTCCATCCCAGGAATGATCTCCTACAGGTAGTGAATCTTGTCCGCGCCCAAAAGGGCCTCGGCCGCCTGGGGCAGCTTGAGGGGAACCACGAAGTCCTCGATGCCGGAGGTGTCGTCCAGATCCTTGCCCACGCCCGCCACCACGTGGAAGGTGCCGCAAGAAAAGATGCCCACGCCGAGCTGGTCCTTGCAGAAGCGGGCCATCTGCTCCATGTTGTCCGGCAGATCGTCCGGGCTCAACCCGTCAATCTGACCGGCGATAAGGTTTTTGAGATCCGCGTCGCAGCCCAGCTTGGCCAGCTCGCCTTTGCGGGTCATGGTTACGCCTTCCGGGCCGTAGTAGATGTTCACCGTGGGCACGTTGCCCAGCTTCTTGGCCAAAAAGGCCACCACGTAGGCGGCGTAATGGTTGAAGGGCCTCTCGGGTGGAGTGTTCACAACGATCAGGAAGTTCTTGGTCTCTGCCATCGGTCTCTCTCCTGTGAAAAAAAAGCGAAAATGACATCCGGTGCGGTAGACCGCATCATAGCCCTAATACTACTAATGTGATTAGGCGTATAAAGAGTAGCACCTATAAGAGTCGCGGGCAAGGCAAGGCCGGGCCTGAAAAGAAATTGTCAATCTTCCAGGCCCTGCGTTGCCTA
>CAZDRW010000494.1:0-3220 GCA_964507555.1 uncultured Desulfarculaceae bacterium | reverse complement strand
GCAGCACCTCCGCTTTGAGCCGTGCCCGGTTTTCCCGGCGCTGCGACCAGCCTGGGTTGGGTCGGGCTGCAGGATCCTCGCTCTCTTCGTCCGGGAAGAGCAGATCCAGTCCGTGCAGGGCCCGCTTGCCGTTGGCGGCTAGCCGGTCGCGGCACACCGCGCAATAGGCTAAATAGTCCAGCGGGCTCTGATCGCCCCTGCGCCGCACCACCTCATCGGCCAGCTCCGGATTGGCGCAATACATCAACCCACCGTATCCGCAACACTCGGTGAGCTCTCCACTCAGGCGCAGTTCCTCTAGCTGAACGCCGGCCTTGCCGAGGAGCTCGCGCGGGGCGGCCTGGGCTGCCGCATCGTGGCGGGTGGAGCAAGGATCGTGTATGGCAAAGGACCCAGCGTTCTGCAAACTCTGCCCGCTCCAGGTCTCCCGCAGTACATCCCAAAGGAACACCTGCTCCACTTCGGGTAGATGGCGCTGGAAAACATCGCGGCAGGAGGGGCAGGCCATGATGATCGTTGGAGCGCCCAGGCTTTGCCAATCCTCCTGCCAGGCCTCCATCGTCTGGGAGAGTTTTTCCTCCTGGCCCGCCCAAAGGGCCGGCGCTCCGCAGCAGGATAGCATGAGCCCCATCCCGCCGGGCAAGGCGGCGCAAAGGTGATCGTACACCGCGCGCACCTGCGCCGGATTCGAGGCGGCCAGTTGGCAGCCGGGGTAGAAGATGCGGGCGCTTGCGTCGTGTCCGGGCTGGTGCCGGGCCAAACGGAAATCCTGCCCCAGGCTGGACTCCATGTCCAACAGGGCAAACTCATGGGCCGAGGGCGGCATCTTGCCTTTAGCCACCATCTCCTCTCGTGTCTGCAGACAAATATCCTGCATGGCGAAGTCGTGGGGGCAGACCTGCTCACACAGGCCGCACAGGCTGCAGGAGTTGATCAGTTTGTTGGCCTTGCGCTCGCCCATGACAATGGATTGGTTGTTGTAGATCTCCCGGGCGTATTTTTTGGGGTAAGCGCCGAAGCGTTCTAAATATGGGCAGACCTTGACACATTCCAGACAGTGGCACTGCAGGCAGCGTTTGGCTTCTTGGACCGCCTCTGCGTCGTTGTAGCCCCCGCCTCCCGAAGCTTGCACAACCGGTTCCGGCTCGATTCCCTCCAGGCTGGTGAAAAGCCGGGTCTCGTATGGTCCTTCCTTTTCGCGGCCAGCGGTAGGGGATACGCCCTGCAAGAAACGGTCAATGGAGGTGGCGGCCCAGCGGCCCTCGGCCGCCTGCCACACCGGCGAAGGCCCTTCCGGTTTGTCCAGCCCGCCGGCGAACACGCCCTTGCGCAAGGTGGCTTGAGCCGGCGAGGCTATAAACGGGCGATCATCCGGGCCGCGCTCAAGAGGCCATTGGGCCTGGTCCGAGACGTCCAAGGAGAGAAACACCGCATCATACTCTGCCCGGCGGCGTTCCAAAAAGACCTCCCCTTCTGCAGGCGCGTTCAGTTCAATCCTCACTCCCAACTTTTCGAGGAGCGCCAGCTCAGCGATTATCGCATCAGGGGACAGCTTGTTTGAATAGCGAGCTCGCAGGTCCGCCGCCAGGATATCGCCCGGCTCATGGATCACCACTTGGTAGCCCTTGTGGGCCAAGTCCCAGGCCGCGGTAAGCCCGGCCAGACCGGCGCCCAGGATGGCTACGCTCTGCTCTTTGGCCGGCAGCGGCACTAAAGGCCGCATGGGCGCCGGGTGGCTAACGCAGGCCCGCTCCAGATCGCCGATGGCGATGGCACCGCCAACCTCGGCCCTTTTGCAATGCTGCTCACAGGGCGCGTCGCAGATGCGGCCCAGAATGCCGGGCAAAGGCATGGAGCGCAGGAGCACCTTCCAGGCCCCAGTCCAGTCTCCTCCAGCCACGGCCGCGGTCAGGGCACGGGCGTCCACATGCAACGGGCAGGCGGCCAGGCACCAGGGCGGATTCTCCTCTATGCAGTGAGACTCCAGATCGCGCAGTTCTTTTTGATCCATGAAAGGCTCCGACCTCCCCTTGCAAACAGAGGTGGAGAACCCGGGCCTCCCCCTGGTTCGCCTGAATGAGATTGGGCACGGCCGGAGCCCGGGACTCCGGCCGCGCGCTTATAGTTTATCAACCCTTGAGAGCGGCCAAAACCTTTTCCGGCTTGGCCGGAAGCTTTGTGATGCGCACCCCGCAGGCGTTGTAGATGGCGTTTATCACCGCGGCATGGGGGCTGGTGAGCGGCAGCTCGCCCACGCCGGCCGCGCCGAAGGGACCTTCAGGCCGCGGTGTCTCCACGTAGATCAACTCGATGTTGTCCGGAATCATCTTGGCATAGGGGAAGCCAGCGCCCACCAGGGTGGAGTGCTTCTTGAGGTCCTCGAAGTCCTCGGAGAGCGCCAGTCCGATGCCCTGGGCGATGCCGCCGTAGAGCTGACCGTCGGTGACCAGGCGGTTGTTGACCTTGCCGATGTCGGCCACCAGGGTCATCTTCTCCACGGTCACGTTGCCGGTGGCAAGTTCCACCGCCACCTCGGACATGAACACTCCGTACATATAGACCGAAAACGGCGAGCCTTGGCCGTTCTCGTCGCAGGCCGTGGCCGGCGCGGCCCACTTGCCGTCGTACTTGGTGGGGATGTTCTCGACGGTCATCTCATCGTAGGTGCGGTAGCCGCCACCGGACTTTTCCATGGCTTTAAGGAGCTGCTCGCAGCCGTTCTGGATGGCCCGGCCGGTCACCACCTGCTGACGGCTGCCGCCGGAAGGCCCGCTGTTGGGGGCCAAGGCGGTGTCGTTAAGCACCAGCCGGATTTGCTCCGGGGCAATGCCTAGGGGTCGCAAAGCCTCATGGGCGGTACCCAAGGCGCCCATGTCAGCGCCCTGGCCGTGGTCCTGCCAGCAGGCATAGACCGTGACGGTGCCATCCGGGTTTAGCTCCACCTGGGTCTCGGAGGCGTCCGGCCCGTCCAGGCCGCAGCCGTAGACGCCGATGGAAAGGCCCACCCCGCGCTTGACCTTGTCGTCGGAGTTGGCCTTGGCCTTGTCCAGGGCCTCCTTGTATTTGGGCCTCAGCTTGTCCAGCATCTCGGGTATGGAGTACACCTCCGGCGCCTGGCCGGTGGGAGTGGTGGAGCCCTGACGGTACACGTTCTTGTAGCGCAGCTCCAAGGGGTCCATGCCCAGCTTCTCGGCCAGCTCGTCCATCAGCACCTCGGAGG
>CAZDRW010000493.1:0-3233 GCA_964507555.1 uncultured Desulfarculaceae bacterium | reverse complement strand
TTCCGGAGATATACGAGATCGCCATGAGCCACTTGGGGCTCAAGGTGCTCTACGAGGCCTTGAACTCCCGCCCCGAGGTGGCGGCCGAGCGCGTTTTCATGCCCTGGACCGACCTCATGGACCTCCTGGAAAGCCGTGGCCTGGGGCCCTGGTCCCTGGAGAGCCGCCGGTCCTTGGGGGCTTTCGACGTGGTCGGCTTTTCCCTGCAATACGAGCTGACCTACACCAATATGCTGCACATGCTGCGCTTGGCGGGGGTGCCGCTCCGGCGCGGGGATCGCACGCCGGCCCATCCCCTCATCATCGCCGGGGGTCCCTGTATGGCCAACCCCGAACCCTTGGCCGACTTCCTGGACCTGGCCGTGGTGGGCGAGGCCGAGGAGCTGATCGGCCCTCTCACCGATTTGATCCTAACGGCCAAGGAGCAGGCCTGGCCCCGCGAGCGCCTCTATGACGAAGCCTCGGCCCTGGAGGGCGTGTACGCCCCGGCCCTGTTCGAGCCGGTTTATGAGGGCGGCCGGCTCAAGGAAGTCCGCGCGCTCAACCCGGCGCGGCCCAAGGTCAGACGGCGCATCGTGGCCGATATGAACGCCTGGCCGCCGCCGGTGGATCCGGTGGTGCCCCTGGTCAAGCCGGTGCACGATCGCCTGGGCGTGGAGATCGCCCGCGGCTGCACCCGGGGCTGCCGTTTCTGCCAGGCGGGCTACATCTACCGCCCGGTGCGGGAACGCCGGCCCCAGATGGTGCTGGAGGCGGCCTTGAGCGGGCTGGCCAAAAGCGGGCTGGAGGAACTGGCCCTGCTTTCTTTGTCCAGCGGCGATTACACCTGCATCGAGCCCCTGGCCCGCAAGCTCATGGACGAACTGGAGCCGCGGCGCTGGAGCCTTAGCCTGCCCTCCTTGCGGGTGGATTCGCTGACCGATGAGCTGGTGCGCCAGGTAAGACGCGTGCGCAAAAGCGGCTTCACCCTGGCGCCCGAGGCCGGCTCCCAACGCCTGCGCGAGGTAATCAACAAGGAGCTCAGCGAAGAGCAGATTGTAAACACCGCCCGCCGGGTGTATCAACTGGGCTGGAACCTGATCAAGCTGTATTTCATGCTGGGCCTGCCCGGCGAAACCGACGAGGACCTGGCCGAGATAGGGAGCCTCTGCCGCAAAGTGGCGGCCGAAGCCAGGGGCGCGGGTCGGGGCCGGGGCAAGAAGCCGGTGGTGCACGCCAGCCTGGGGCTGTTCGTGCCCAAACCCCACACCCCGTTTCAGTGGGAGGCCCAGATGGGCCTGGCCGAGGCGGAACGCCGCTTGAGTCTGGCCAAGGCCGGGCTCAAGGATTCCAAGGTGCGCGCCAAGTGGAACTCGCCCGAGCAGAGCATCCTGGAGGGCGTGCTCTCCCGGGGCGACCGCCGCTTAAGCCGCGCCCTGGAGCTGGCCATGCAGGCGGGCTGCCGCTTCGACGGCTGGAGCGAGGAGCTTAACCTGCCGGCTTGGCTGCGGGCGCTGGGGGAGGCGGGCCTGGACCAGGCCCAGTTCTTGGGCCCGCGCGAGCTGGACGCGGCGCTGCCCTGGGATCACATCGATGTGGGCGTGAGCAAGGATTTCCTCCTGGCCGAGCGCGAGCGCGCCTTAAACCGCGAGCACACGCCGGATTGCCGGGCGGGACGCTGCGGCGACTGCGGGGTGTGCGATCACAAGCGCATTAAGCCGCTCCTGGCCGCGGCCGACGAAGAATTGGGAACCGGCGGCGCTCCCGCCTTGGCGGAGCAGGAAGAGGCGGCAAGGCTCACCTATCGCTTCCGCCTGGAAAAGACCGGTCCGGCCCGTTTCCTGGGGCACTTGGAGATGATCTCCCAGATCATGCGGTCCTTGCAGCGGGCCGGAGTGCGGGTGGCCTTTTCCCAGGGCTTCCATCCCCAAGCCCTGGTCAAGACCGCCTAGGCGCAGCCCCTGGGCGTGGAGAGCCAGGAGGAAATCCAGGCGGTGACGGTGCTGGGCGAACCCATGCCGCCCACCCCCCAACAGGTGGAGGACGCGGTGAACCCGGCGCTGCCCCAAGGGCTTAGGATCGCCGCCGGCCGCCTGCAGGAGCTCGGCGAGGGCCTGAGCGAACCGGATGAGGTAACCTACTTGGTCAAAAGCCAGACCGCCCTGGACCCCGCCTGCTTGAAGGCCTTCCGGGAGGCGGAGGTGGCCAGCCTGGTGCGGGTGACGCCCAAGGGGGAGCGGGCCATCGATCTTAAGGCCGCGGTCAAGGAACTGGACATGGCCGAGCGCGGCATTAGGCTGACCGTGGCGCGGGCCGGCGGACGCCCCAAACCGGCCGAGATTCTCACCGAGGTTTTCGGGCTGAGCCAGGAGGACGCCCTGGCCGCCCGGGCGCTGAAAATAAATGCCGCCCATAGCGGAGCAGGTAACACCGCTTAAGGCGGGAGAGGCATAAGACGTGGCCACAACCCTTTTGATCAACGCGCGCTCCTATGAAACCCGGGTGGCGCTGGTGGACAACCGGCAATGCCTGGAGGTTTACGTGGAGCGCCACCGCGAAGGCTCCATGGCGGGCAACATCTACCTGGGCCGGGTGGCCCGGGTGCTGCCCGGCATGCAGGCGGCCTTCGTGGATATCGGTCTGGCCAAGGCGGCTTTTCTCTATGTGGGCGACGTGGCCGACGAGCCTGAACTGGACGACCTCCTGCCCCAGGACGAGACCGGGGATGCCGCCGAACGCCAGGGCATGCAGCGCATAGAGGAGTTGTTGCGCGAAGGCCAGGAGATCATGGTGCAGGTGGCCAAGGAGCCCCTGGGCAACAAGGGCGCCCGGCTCACCACCCACATCACCCTGCCTGGCCGCAATCTGGTGTTCATGCCCACCATCGACCATGTGGGCATCAGCCGCCGCATAGAGGACGAGGAGGAGCGCGCGCGCCTGAGGAATCTCCTGGAGGAGATGCGCCCGCCGGGCAAGGGGTTCATCGCCCGCACCGTGAGCGAGGGCTTTGGCCCCGACAAGCTGGAGGCGGAGATCGAGTTCCTCTGTTCGCTGTGGGATTCCATCAACCAGCGCCGCCGGCGGGCCGGCACCCCGGAGATACTCCACCAGGACCTTTCGGTGAGCCTGCGCGCGGTGCGCGACCTTTTCACCCGCGATGTGGACCGGCTGGTCATAGACTGCCCGGCCGAATACCAGGAGGTGGTGGATTTTGTGAGCGAGTTCATGCCGCGCCTCATGGACAGCGTGGAGCT
>CAZDRW010000492.1:0-3240 GCA_964507555.1 uncultured Desulfarculaceae bacterium | reverse complement strand
CCGGCGCTTCAACCTGCAAGAGGGGCTGACTCCGGCCGACGACAAGCTGCCCCGGCGTTTCTATACCGAGGCCCTGCCCGAAACCGGCAAGGTTATTACTGAAGATCAGATGAATTTGATGCTTAAGGAGTACTACCAGGTGCGGGGCTGGGACCTGGAGGGCCGGCCCAAATAGTTACGGCGCTGCGCTGGAGTCAAAAACTCAGGGTCCAAATATCCATGCAACGCGGCGTTTATTGATTCCAATCGTTTGGGAATGCCGCGGCACCTAGAAGGCAGCGCGGCTGATAGGGAAGGGAACGGATTGGGCTGGGGTTTCCATACGGCAACACAATTAGTGACCTGCTTATAATAAGCGGCAACTTGGGACTGCCCGCGCGCTCGCCTCTGATCCACCTTGACCACCATAACCGTCTTTCCCTCCCAACTGTGGGGAAGATAAATCCGGCCGCTCTTGCCGCTGCGTGTCACCTGTTACTGCTTGGCTTCGCTGCCCCAAACGGTGAACTTGGTCGAATGCGTCTGGGTAAGGCTCTCCTCCTTAGGCGTAGGGTTGGCAATGTTGTCTATTACGGGGATCGCAGGCATGGCTTCCTCTCTCTCATGGCGCGCAGGTTTTGGGGCCGGTCTTGCCATTTATCGGCGGACAAACCGCTCAGGCCGTCAAAACGAGGTCTTAATTAATTATGCGCCAGCAAGGTCCAGGCCTACCTTTAGGGCTACTCTCCGTAACGGTCGGTGAAGACCTTGGCTGATTTGCGAGGCGGGGCCTTACTTTCAGCCGCTGGAGCGCCCAGGGGAATGACGCCGGCCAATTCCAGGTTTTCGGGAGCGCCCAGGGCCTTTGCCAAGGCCGCCGGATCGAAGAAAGTCAGCCACAGGCTGCCCAGGCCCCGCTCCCAGGCGGCCAGCATCATATTCTGCACTGCGGCGCAAGCGGCTTGCAGAGCCCCATGGGGTTGGTTGAAATAGGGGCCCAAGCCGCCTTTTTTAGGATCGAAGAACACGGCGATGAGCAACGGGGCCTGGTCCAGGAAGTCGAAGCTGTACTTCTTAACCCATTCCGGACCGTCTGTGTCGATCACTCCCTGCTTGGCCTGCTGGCAGCAGCGGCGGACATCGGCCTTGGCTTCGTCGGACTTGATGACGACAAATGACCAGGGTTGACCGTGCAGCGGGCTGGGGGCCCAGGTGGCGGCTTCGATGATGGCGGCGATGTCCGCTTCACTCACCGGCGTGTCCGCAAAGGCGCGCACGCTGCGGCGCCCCTTGATGGCGTCCATCAACTCCATGGTTGCTTCCTCCTTTGGCGGCGCGACCGCGCCGGCACGTTTTTCTTTCTCCTGGCGGCGGCACTCTTCGTCGCGGATTTCGCGCCGCAGAAGTTTCCCCACCTTGCTCTTGGGCAGCATGTCGCGGAACTCGATGTAGCTGGGCACCTTGTAGGGCGCCAGGCGGTCGCGGCAGAAGCGGATCAGCTCGGTGGCGCCCACGCCCTTGGCGTCCTCCTTCATCACCACGATGGCCTTGATGCGCTCACCCACCTTTTTATCCGGCACCCCCACCACGCAGGCCCCCACCACCACCGGATGGTCCTGTAACACGGCCTCGATCTCCGACGCCGAGACCCGGTAGCCCTTATGCTTTAGAATGTCGGCTGAGCGTTCCACATAAAAGAGTTGCCCGTCCTCGCCCCGCTTCAAATAGTCGCCGGTGCGGTAATAGGTTTCGCCCTCCAATTCCACGAAGGCCTTGGTCGTTTCTTCGGGCTTGTTGAGATACTCTTTCATGGCGTGGTCACTGGTCACCAAAAGCTCGCCCAACTCGCCGGTCTGCACCAACTTCAGGCTGTCAGGCTCAACCAAGAGAACCCGCCGGGATGGCAGGGGTTGTCCGATGCTCATAGGCGCCGGCTCTCCGTCCCCGATGCGACTATAGCTGACATGGCCGGCCTCGGTGGAGCCGTAGACCTGGTAGATAGGCACACCCACCCGTTCCTTCCAGCGGGCAAGCACCTCCCTGGGCAGCACATCGCCGCCGCAGTAACAATATGTGAGAGATGAGATGTCATAGAAGTGTTGGCGGTCATTCTCAAGTATCATACGGTATAGAGCCGGAACCCCCAGCATCCAGCGTACCCCGTGGCGCTGGATCGCCTCCAGGATGGCGTCCACATGGGGCTGCGGCATGAGGACGGTGGTGTTGCCCAGGTTGAGGCCCAAAGCCATGAACAAGCCCAGGGCCATGATGTGGAACAGCGGGTTGATGGCGATGTAGCTATCCTGGCCTGGTTTTACGAAACCCTTCAGAACCTCGTTTTCGATATCGGCCACGTATGAGCATTGGCCCCAGTGGTTGCCCGGCACCCCCTTGGGGAAGCCGGTGGTGCCGCCGGTGTAGAGGATGTATGACAGGTCCTTTACCGGGTCGAGCTCCACTTTGGGAGGATTTGGCGGGGACGCGAGTATCTTTTTGAACCACACCGTTTCCGGCCCGCCGGAGACGGTGCCGGTGGGCGCCTTATCGAACAGGGTGGCCACTGTGCGCTTGAATGGAGAGACCATATCCAGCAGGCGGGTAACGATCACGGTCTCTAGCGGAGCCTCTTTCAGCACCTCCTGCACGTAGCCGTAGTTGGTGTCGTGGCAGACAATAGCCTTGGCCCCAGAGTCGGAGACCATATAGGCGATTTCGTGGCTGGTGTAGATGGGCGAGACCAGCACCACCACCACGCCGATACGCTGGGCTGCCAGCCAGGCGATGATCAGCTGGGGGCTGTTGGACAGATAGACCAGGAGGCGGTCGCCTTTCTGCAGGCCCCGGTGGGTGAGTCCGGTGGCGAAGCGGTCGACCATCTCGGCCAGCTTGCGGAAGCTGAAGCGCTGGCCAAGGAAGATTAGGGCCGTCCGATCGGGGTACTGCTCGACTGCCCGGAGGAAGCGGCTGAAAGTGAACTCGGGTTGCATTTTTCAGGATCCAAAGTAGGCCGACTTGACGTCGGGGTTGTTCATTAGTTTATCCCTATCGCCCTCAATCACCGCCGAGCCGTTTTCGAGGATGAAGCCGTAGTCGATGATAGGCATGATAGGCCTGGCGTACTGTTCGGCCACGATGATGGCCACTTTCCGCTCGACCGCGATCTCCTTAATGGATTTGGCCAGCCAGTACTGGATGGCCGGCGACAAACCCAGGAGGGGCTCATCCAGAAGGAGCAGCTTGGGCTGGGCCATCAGGGCCCGG
>CAZDRW010000491.1:0-3247 GCA_964507555.1 uncultured Desulfarculaceae bacterium | reverse complement strand
TTTATGGGGATCGGTCTGTACATCCAGCCTGGCTGAATTTTTCATGAATAAATCTTGAACTTTTTTGACCCAGCGGAGATGGTCGACTTCCTTCTCCACCATGAACTTGCCGTGGAATCCCGTGCTTATTGCCTGGTTGCCCGCCGAGACGACCTCGGTAAGCGAATAATAGGCATTTGCGCCTATCAGAGCCAGAATCAACACCACCAAGCCAAAACCAAGGTAGAGCTTCATGCTAAGCTTCATGCTGCGCATAAGGGGTGCTCCTTTCTTTAGATGATCGAGCTAATTCAAAGCTGATCGAAACTCTTGGATGAACGTGTTGCGAACACTCCCCCTCAATTAAGAAACCTATTTGCGTGGGCCGTAATTCGCTGGCGCACGAATCCGGCTTTTCGCGTTATCTGGCGGCAACCCCCTTTCGAGCAGAAGTATCCCCCGCGCACAAACCATTTATTATAAAGAAGATTAGCAAGGACCGGTGCGGGCCGGCGTTGGGCGGCCAAGGTCCCTGTGGGCAGGCAATTTAAATCCAGCTGCTATCTAAGCAGCCATCCCCGGGCGAGACACGTAAAGCGGTGGGGTGGGGCGAAGCGCTTTTCATGCCCTGATAGTCCCGGGACGATTAAGTTTATACAATCGGCACAAACCCCACCATACTAAAATACTTTTTTGAATATTGCGCCTGGCGCAATTTATTACCCATATTAACCACACTTTAATATATTATTATATTATGGTGATTATATCGCGGAATTGCTCCTCTGTCGCGCCTATATCTTATATACTTAATACGGATACGCGGTTCATGCTTTTACTATGCTGAGGATGGGCTCTGGTGGATTAACTTAAATGGAGGCTTGGCGCTTTGGACCATGAAATAAATTGGCTATCTGACTGGGACCAGGCCTTGGACCAGGCTCGCCAAAATAACCTCCCGATACTTTTGGATTTCTATATGCCCGGCTGAATCGGCTGCAAACAGATGGGTGCGGTTACGTACCCCGACACCGAGGTCAGCAGCTACATAGATAACCAATTCATACCGCTGCGCCAACCGGCCGACGGGCCTTTGGCCGACGCCTTTTTCCTGCGCTGGACGCCCATGGTTTTGGCCCTGGATATTAAAGGCCATGAGCATCACCGGCTGGTGGGTTTCCTAAGGCCCCAGCATTTTCTGCCAACGCTAATGCTTATGAAAGCCAAGACCTTTTTTGCCCATGCCCGCTTTGCAGAGTCCCTGACCTTATTCAATCAAATACTTAAAGAATACCCCCAGAGCTTCCCCGCGCCGGAAGCGGTTTATCTGGGAGCGGTCAGCCGCTACCGCCTGGAAAAGGACCCCGGCATCTTAAAGGCCGCCCAACAGAATATTACGGCCCGCTATCCCAACAGCGAATGGGCCCAAAGAATGTGGCCTTACAGCACCTTACCTTAATTAATATAAATTTATAGGCGGGCCGGGGCCAGGCAGCGGCGGCTGGTGTTTCCGGTGTCTTAATTTGTTTAAAGTAAATACTTAAAAAAACCCCTCGACTAGCTAGGTCTGGCTGGTCAAGGGGGCTATTTCTTATTATATTTTTTCTCGCGCCCCAGCCGAAAAACATCCGGCCGGCCTTAAAACCTAAAGGCGCATGGGCATTATCACGCTCAAGAAACCGGTGTCGGCCTCTCCGGTGATGACGCAGGGGTTCTGATCGTCCACAAAGCCCAGGCTTATCTCCTCGGAGCGCATGGCCCCGCACAGATCCAGGAAATAGCGCGCGTTGAAACCCACATTGAAGCCGGCGCCTTCGTAATCCATCTCCAGGGCCTCCCGCGCCTCGCCCAGGTCCGGGTTCTGGCTCACCACCTCCAAGAGCCCGCTCTTGAAATCCAGGCGCACTCCCTGGAAGCGGTCGGTGGACATGATGGCCATGCGCCGCAGCACATCGGCAAAGGCCTGGCGGTTCACCACCGCCCGGTTCTTGGCGTGCTTGGGGATCACCACCTCATAGTCCGGGAAAGAGCCTTCCTGCATGCGCAGGATTAAAAGCACCTCTTCCTTCTTCACCACCGCGAAGTTTTGGCTTAGGCCCAGGGTTACCTCTCCGCCTTCTTCGGCCAGCTTGCGCATCTCCGAAACGCCCTTGCGCGGTATGATCACCCCCTCGTCCAAGGTGAACTCCGCCAGCCCCGCCACCTCGCGGTCTATAAGAGATAGCCTATGCCCGTCGGTGGAGACGAACCTTAAACGCGGTCCCTCATCCTTCACCCGCTTGTGCACATAAAGGCCGGCCAGGTTGAAACGGGTCTCCTCCTGGCTGATGGAGAAAATGGTCTTCTCTATCATCTCGGCCAGGAGCTCGCCGTCAAAGGTGAGTTCCGGAATGCTGTCCACCTGGGGCAACTCGGGAAAATCATCCGCCGGCAGGCCCACCAGGTCGTAATTGGCCCGTCCGCCGGAAATATGCAAAAAGGAGTTCTCTTTTTCCTTGAGATAGACCTCGTCCGAAGGCAACTCCTTTACGATCTCGTACAATTTCCGGGCCGGCACCGTTAGCTTGCCCGGTTTGCTTACCCGGGCCGGGTAGGTGCCCAAAAAGCTGGTTTCCAGATCCGTGGCGGTTATAGTGATCTTCTCGCCGTCAGCGTTTAACAGCACGTTGGAAAGGATGGGCATCGACGTACGGCGCTCCACCACGGATTGGGACTTGGCCAAGCCCTTGGCCAGGTCGTCTTTTTTTACGGTCAGTTCCATGGAGTTCTCACCCCTCGTTTAGAGTAGTGCCTTTGACTGCTTAACATACCCCACAAAAGGCCAGGCTGGCAAGCCGAAGCACGGCTAGTCCAAGCTTTGCGGACGGTATTTCCCGCTGCTTGACTACGGCCCCGCGCCTTGAGGCGCTGCGGCTGGTTTTTAAGCGCGAAATAACCGGCCCATCCTAAAAAAACAGCGCCGCCCAGATAAGGCAACGCCGTTTGAATTATCTTGAATGCAACGGACGCTGCCGGGCAGCATCCGCCTTGTAAAGCCTCTTATTTACGCCAGGGCAAAAGCCTCCTTTTGCCGCCGAGCTCCTCTTCCTGTTCGTCGCTGGCATGCATTCTGAAGTCCGCAGCCTGCGCATCGCCGCCTTTGACCAGGGCCGCCAGGCGCTCCACCACTTCCAGCATCACCGAAGACTGGGCGGACAGCTCTTCGGCCGCCGAGGCCGATTCCTCGGCCGTGGCCGCGTTCTTATGAGTTACCGAATCCATCTCGCTG
>CAZDRW010000490.1:0-3256 GCA_964507555.1 uncultured Desulfarculaceae bacterium | reverse complement strand
CGTTCACCTAAGGCTTTTCTTTTTGTTTCCGAGGGCCCTTGGTACCGATCAGTCGGTAGGCCCCTTCCAGCGCCAGGGCGCCGCCGAACAATCCCACCAGGACCCAGCCCCGGGCCGGATCGTCGGCCAAGCTCTGCCACATCATGGCGCCCAGGGCGATAATGCAGCAAACCATTCCCAGGGCGGCCAGGCCCCGGTGCGCCTTTGTTTCCCCGGCAAGTCGCAGGTTGGCTCCGTTTACCGCCGCGAAGATGACCAGAAAACCTGCGCTGCCCAGGGTTGAGATGGAACCCAGCCCTCCGGTGTTGGCCAAGATCAAGGCTAGTCCGGAAGTGATGAACAGGCCTTCCAGGGGTTGGCCCCAGATCTGACGCTCCAACTCGGCGGGCAGCTCGCCCTCCTTGGCGATGATATAGCTCAGGCGGGCCGAGCCGTAAAGGGTGGCGTTGATTGCGCTGAAGGTGCTTAAGAGGGCGGCCAAGGCGATCATGGTGAAGCCGACCTGACCCAAGACGGGGCGGGCCGTCTCTGCCAAGGCATAGTCGCGGGCTGAAATTATCTTGCCAAGGGGCAAGCCGCCCACCGCCACAACCGCGATGGCCACGTAGAGCGCGATCACGAAAATCACCGAGGCGTAATAGGCGCGGGGCAAGACCCGGCCGGGGTCGGATACCTCTTCGCCGGTGTTGGCGATGAGCTCGAATCCTTCATAGGCCACAAAGATAATGATGCCCCCGGCAACCAGGGGAATGGCCGGAACCCAGGTTGCCGGGGCCAGGCGCGCCGGGTCCACCCCCTGGGAGCCCATGGCCAGGAAGAACAAAAGAATGGCCAGCTTGAGACCCACCACGTATATCTCGGTGCGCCCGATTATCTTGGCGCTTCCCAGGTTAAGGGCGGTTGGTATCAAGATGCCCAGGCTTATGAGAACGTGCTTGGCAAGCTCATGATGTGATTGGGGGAAAAAGGTGGCGCCATAAGAACCAAAAGCATAGGCGTAAAGCGCTAGCATGACCACATAGCTCAGCCATAGCAGAACGTTGGCCGAGCCGGTGATGTACCCGCGGCCAAAGGCATGGTCCAGAAAATCCACCGTGCCCCCACGACTGGGAAAGCGTACCGAGAGCTTGGCATAGGAATAAGAGGTGACCAGGGCGACCAGGCCGGCGATGGCAAAAGCCACCGGGGTGCCGCCCCGGGCCAACTCCACCGACAAGCCGAGCACGGCAAAGATGCCGCCCCCTACCATGCCGCCTACGCCTATAGCCGCAGCGGACCAGAAACCGATGCCTTTTCCTGCCATGCGAGCCGAGCCTCTCTTGTTTATGACGCTATCACTTGAGCCGTGAGCCGCCGCGCAGAGTTGGTTTATGCTCATGGTAACACTGCGAGCCACGGGATCACATCCACAGAAATAGTATAAATGGAATTGGCGTGGCGTCCCGGGCGCCGGGCTCACAAGTAGATCGATGGCTATTCAATTGTAATTGTAGGGATGGGCTCAGTCCTGCGCAGGGCTCTTCTTTGCTCGAGTACTATCCAGGCCTATGATTTTAGTTTGCGGCCGAATTTATTCGCTAGCAAGTCTGCTCCGGTTCCTTAACCAAGAGCCAACGGTCCAATGCTTGGGCCATAGCCTGGGGTTCAATAGGCTTGGAAAGATACTCGTTCATGCCCGCCTGCAAGGCTTTGTCGCGTTCTTCAGCGCTGACGTTGGCGGTAAGCGCCAGAATAGGCACTTGGCGGTTGATGACCTGGCTGTTCGGGTCACGAATCGCCTTGGCGGTTTCAAAGCCGTCCATTCCCGGCATCCGTAAATCCATGAGTACCAGATCAAATTTCTCTTTAGACAAGGCCTCCAGGGCCTCCTTGCCGTCGCCCGCGCCCTCAGCCCCATAGCCAAGCTTGCTCAGCACAGCCACCGCCATCATGCGATTGGTTGTATTGTCTTCAACAACCAAGATATTTTGGGCTGATCGTTTTTGCTGGAGCTCGGAATCGCTTAGCAAGGAATCTTGGGCCTTGTCGTTGGAATGTGGCTCATTGGTTCCCAAAGGCATGACCACAGTAAAGATTGCGCCGCCGGATTCAGCGTTGCCGGCGCTAACCCTGCCCCCGTGGCTTTCCACGATGGTTTTGACGCCTGCAAGGCCCAGTCCGTAGCCGCTGCTGTCCTTTTGTCCTATCCCTCTGAAAAATGGCTTGAATACGTTCCTAACATCCTTGTCGGGGATGCCTGGCCCTTGATCGTGGATTTCAATCGTAAAATCTTTTTCCTCCACGATTAAGCTTAAAAATATGATGCCATTTGGGGGAGAAAACCTTATGGCGTTATCCAATAAGTTGCTAATAGCTCTCTGGAAACGAGTTCTGTCGATTGAAGCGGTAATCGAAGGCTGAGGCAGACTAAGCTTGATTTGCAACCCAGCAATCTTGCATTGATCCAAGAAACTTCCAAGAATATCCTCTAACAGCTTATGTAAATCATAATGCTCAATATTCAATACTAATTTAGCATCGCCGCTTCTGGATGAAATCAAAAAGTCGTGCACCAGTTTTTCAAGTTGCTCACTTTGGCGATATATTACATCCACATAGTCCCGCGACTTATTATTTATCAATAGATCAGGTTTTTTAAGCAATAAATTAGAAAAGCCTTTTATACTGATTAAAGGTGTTTTCATGTCATGTACCAGCATGGAAAGAATGATATCCCTATCCTTTTCCAAAGCTATAATGGTAGACAAGTCTTCTTTCAGCTGTAAATCTTTTTCCTTTAATTCGCGAAATATAAGGTCCAACGGCCTGATGATGCCTGTGAAAACTATTGCCTTATAGATTAAATAAAAAGATACAATTTTTAATAGATGCCCAGCTGTATTCATCAAACCGTAGACGCGTATATATTGCGAAAAAGCCAACTCTGCCAGGATAGTCAATATAATTGACCAGCAAATATAGTTATGGACCTGTGGATCCAGTTTTTTGCGCTCTTTATGCATTAGATAAAGGCTAATCAATAAAATTAAACAAATTGCATATTCGCTATATTTTTTAAAGCTGGTTAAGCCCATATCGTTGGCATAACACAACGGAAATATTTGCCAATAAAAAATGCTGCCAAGAACTATCGCTGTCAATACCGCATAGGTTGCCAACAAACCATAAGAAGAAATGCGTTTATTGATGAAAACCAATGAAGTCAGAATGGTGAGGCTTTCAAGATAACGGGAGGCCACCCATAATTGGGTGGAAA
>CAZDRW010000489.1:0-3258 GCA_964507555.1 uncultured Desulfarculaceae bacterium | reverse complement strand
TCGCTCATGTAGAACATATGGGGCCAAATGCGGTTTTTAAAATAACCCACATCCATGTGCAAGAGCTTGGTCAACTCGAAATCATCGGCCTTGGCGGCGGCCCTTGGGTTCATAGGCAGTTCCGCTGCCAGCCAGGGAGCGTTGCGGGGGCAGGCATTCTGGCAGCGGTCGCAGCCGTAGACCCAAAGCCCCATGGGCTCCCTAAGCTCAAGCGGGGTCAAGCCCTCGCCGTAGTAGGACAGATAGGAGATGCAGCGCCGCGGGTCCAGTTTGCGCGGCCCCTGCAAGGCGCCGGTGGGGCAGGCGGTGAGGCAGGCGTTCTTGCACCAGGAAGGGCAACCCACCTCCATGCTGGGCTCGCCGGGCGGGAACTCCGCGTCCACCACCAGGGCGATGGGCAGCACCCAGGAGCTTTTGCGCCCCACCTTGTTGGAATAGAAAAGGCAGTTCTTGCCGAAATCCCCCAGGCCGGCCCGGGCCGCGGCCAAGCGGTGCGAGAGGTTCCAGGGGATTTTTACCTTGATGCCCTGGTCCTGCAGGTAGGAACGGAAGGCCCGGACGCGCAAGGCCAGGCCGTCCTTGGTGACCCGGTCGTCGTCCAGGTAGCAACGGCCGAAGTGATTTTCCAGGGATTTGGGAAAGGCCTGGCCGAAGTAAAGTTCCAGCAGCACGATTATGGATTTGGCGCCCGGCAGCACCTGGGCCGGGTCCACACCGGCCTCCAGGTCCAGGCCCAGGTTCTTGACCCAGGCGTACTCCTGGCGGCGTTCGGCCAGCACCTTGGTTTGATGCTCAAAAGGTTCCGCCGTGGTGAAGCCGACATCGGCAAAACCCAGTTCCAGCGCTTTCTCTCTGACCAGATCCGCGTTTACCATGCTCTCCCTTTCCCTCACCCCACAATTGCGCGGCCGTTTTTAAGCACCGGGCCATTGGGGGTCTCTGCTGCCACAAAGCAGTTGTTTCCTTGCCGCCAAACCTTGATGGTGAGCCGGTCGCCCGGATAAACCGGGTTGGCGAAGCGGGTGGCGAATTCCTTCAGCCGGTCGGGGTCTCCATCCAAAAGTCCGTTTATGATCGCCCTGCTGGCGTAGCCGTAGGTGCACAGGCCGTGCAGTATGGGACGATCGAACCCGGCCAGGGCCGCGGCTTGGGGATCGATGTGCAGAGGGTTCAGGTCTCCCAAGAGGCGGTATAGCGCCGCCTGGTTTAATGGCACCTGGTAGGTGGCTTCAAAATCGGGAGGTGAGTCCGGCGGTTCATGAGAGGCGGCCTTGGGCCCCGGGTCCCCCCCGAATCCCCCGGCCCCGACATAGAAAATATTCCACTGGGCATCGAACAGGGGGCTGCCGTCCTCCAAGTTTCCGCTGACGGTCACCTCGATGAGGGCGCCCTTGCCCTTGTCGAAGATGTTGGCCACCTTCCCGATCAGCGTCAGCTTGGCGCTGGGCGGCAGGGGCTGGTGCACTTTAATGATCTGTTCGCCATGCATCATCAGCGGCCAGTTGACGTCGCCCAGGTCCGGCAAGGCGTGGATGGAAGGCACCACCACAAAACCTGGCAGCACTTGCATGCCTCCGGGATAGTTTTCATAAATCAGGCAAAGCTCCTCGGACCCCGCCCCTACGGCCAGGGCATACAGGGCCGCATCCTGCCAGGTGTACTCGGTTTTCACCGGTAGCCTGGTTTTGCCGACAAGGTTCAAGTCCAATTTGGGCATGGCCATTTCACCTAGTTGGTGTTTTGGGTTTGAAGACCACCGCCGGCTGAGTGCGCTGGGAATACTTGAAACCCATTGCTTGGCTGGCCTGGCCGTACCTGGCCTGCATCTCTGCCAACGGCCCGGCGTCCAGCGCCCGGGTAGGGCAAGCCTCCACACAGGCCGGCTTGCCGCCTTTCTCCCAGAGCGGCAGGCAGAAGTTGCATTTGGCCATCTTGGCGTCCGGTTGCGGCCCGAACTGGGGGGCGCCATAGGGGCAGGCCTTAAGGCACTTTTCGCCGCAGGTTTCCCTGCCCAGGCAGGCCGCGCGGTCCACCACCACAATGCCGTTATCGGCCCGTTTGCTTATGGCGCCAGCCGGGCAGGCATCGGCGCAGACCGGGCTTCCGCATTGCCAGCAAGGGGAAAACAGGTAGGCCACCAGGAGGTCCGGAGTTTGGCCTTCCTCCTGGTAGCCCAAGCGCAGCCAGTTTTCCGGCCCGGCCGGAATATCGTTGGCGTCCTTGCAGGTTACCTGGCAGGCGTTGCAGCCGGTGCAGCGGGTCTGGTCAAAATAGAATCCAACTTGCATAACCGCCCCCTAGGCCTTTGCAATCTGAACCAGGCTGGTGTTCAAAACAGCTGCGCCCCCGCCGGAGTATTCATCACGGGTCAGGGTGTTGGCGCAGGCCCCCTGGTCCACCCCGTTTGCATCCGGCTGATACCAGGCGCCCTCGAAGATGCTGACTACCCCTGGTTTTATGCGTTGCGTCACCCAGGCGGTGATGGCCAGCCGGCCACGCCCGTTGAAGACATGCACCATATCGCCGTCGGCTATGGCTCTGGCGCTTGCGTCCTCCGGGTGGATCCACACGCGGTGCGGGTCCACTTCCCTAAGCCACTCCACCTTGTACATCTCCGAGTGGACCCGGTTTTTGGGGTGCGGGGTCAAAAGCTGCAAGGGGTATTGCTCTTTAAGCGGGTCTTCCACCCCTTCGCTGACCGGCAGGTATTTGGGGATGGGCGGACAGTCGGGTTTGTTCATGTCCGCCACCCGCTGGGAGTAGATCTCGATCTTGCCGCTGGGGGTATCGAAGGGATGGTTTTCCGGGTCCGCGATCTGCTTCTGGAAAGCCACGATGGGCTTGGCCAATTTCACCCGGTGCACTCCCTTGCGCTTGAACTCCTCAAAGTCCTTGATGTGCTCGGACAGATCCGGGGACTTCTCCCAGAAGGTGCGTAGGATGCCTTCTTCAGTGAAGGGGTTGAACTCCGGCAGGCCCAGGCGTTCGGCCAGATGGCCGCATATCTCCAGGTCGGACTTGCATTCCCCCACCGGCTCGATGGCCCGGTTGCTGAAACAGAAATAGGGACCGCTGGGCCAGGGCCGGGTGAAGTCGCTGCGCTCGGCCGCGCTGGTGACCGGCAGCAGCAGGTCCGCATAGCGTGCCTGGGCAGTCATGAACAGCTCGTTCACGCAGAAGAACTCCAGGCTGGCCAGCGCCTTTGCCCCCTTGTTGGCGTTACCGGTCTGGTTCAGATAGTTGTTGCCCATGGACCAG
>CAZDRW010000488.1:0-3269 GCA_964507555.1 uncultured Desulfarculaceae bacterium | reverse complement strand
CGCTTGGCGTAGTCGTCGGTGGCCACAAAGTGCAGATGACTGAGTTTAGTCATAGCGTGGCGGAACTGATCGTCCAGCGCGCCCTGGGTTAGTTCGCCGCCGTGTATATGGGCCAGGGGAATTTTTTGCGGCGCTGCTGCGCAGGCCGCGGCGAACAACACAAAGCGGTCGCCTAATACCACCAGGATGTCCGGCCGTGTTTGGGCCAAACTCCGGGCAAAGCCCGTGACGCCCACACCCAAGGCCAAGGCTACACCCGCCGGATCATCTGAGGCAGGCAGGCACTCCACCTTGGCGCCGATAGCAAAGCCCTCCTCTTCAATCTGCCGCGCGGTGAATCCGTGATCGGGTGATAAATGGGTGCCGGAGGCGATGACAAATAGCTGCAAGTCCGGCGCCTCTTCTACGGCCCTAAGAAGCGGCCGATAGATGCCATAATCGGCACGGGAAGTGGTGACAACCCCAATGGTCCTCATGACAGCATTTCCAGGCTAATTAGCATCCCAGCTGAGATGTGATGCTTGGCCCTGCGGCCTTGCACTTCTTGCCAACGGTCTGGGCCCAAACCAGTACCCGGCCTCTTGAAAGTCACCACATCTGGAGTCAGCATTTCGCCCGCGGCTATGTCGCGGGCGGCCACCAAACTACGCCGGGCCATTGCCTTGGTGTCGGCCTCGCTGGGAGCCGGTTCCTTGCGGCCATGGCCCAGGGCCGTCTCAACCTTGCGAATGCCAGCCACCAAGGCCGCAAGCTCTTTGGTCTCGGCCGAGGCCATGTGGTCAGGGCCCGGCAGGGAGCGGTCCAAGGTGAAATGCTTTTCAATGATGCAGGCGCCCAAAGCTACCGCAGCCAGCGCCACCTCGGAACCCATGGTGTGGTCAGAGTATCCCACGGGCAGAGCAAAACGCTCGGCCATGGTTGACATGGCCCTTAAGTTGGCATCCGCCGGATCGGCCGGATAGTTGCTGACGCAGTGCAGCAGCGCCAGTGAAGCACAGCCTGCTTGCCGCAAGGCATCCACCGCCAGGTCCACTTCGTCCAAAGTGCTCATGCCGGTGGAGAGAATTACCGGCAGCCCTTTTTCTCCCACCTGCTTTAAAAAAGGCAGATTGGTTATTTCGCCAGAGGGGACTTTGATGGCTGCCATCCCCATGCTGGCCAAGAAATCCAGGCTGGTTTTATCAAAGGGCGTGGATAGGAACAGTATTCCTTTTTCACGGCAACGCGCATGCAAAGATTCGTGGTGTTCCGGTGTTAGCTCCAATGATCTCAGCATGTCCAGTTGAGACTGGTCCCGGCCTGTGGCCTTCATTTGATAAGCGGCTTTGGGGGCCTCTGTGGTGGCAACTTCTTCGGCACGGAAGGTTTGGAATTTAACCGCGTCAGCCCCGGCGGCGGCGGCGGCCTCCACCATTGCCAAGGCGCGCTCAAGGTTGCCGTTATGATTCACGCCGGCTTCAGCGATAATGAAGCAGGGATAGCCCGGTCCCACCAGGCGACCGGTGATTTTAAGCGGCGTTACCAAGCGGTGAAGCCCCCATCCAGCACCAGGTTCTGCCCGGTGACATAAGTGGACATGTCGCTGGCTAAATAAACCACCGCGCCCAGAACGTCCTTTTCTTCAGCCATGCGGCCCAGGGGCGTGCGGGCGGTGTAGCTATCCACAAAGCTTTTCGGCTGATTGCGCCACACTCCGCCCAGGCTGATGCAGTTGACCCTCACCTGGGGCGCCAGCACGGTGGCCAGCCAGCGGGTAAGCTGCAGGAGGCCTCCTTTGCTGGCAGCGTAGGCGGCGGGATTGCCCATGCTGGTGCCCTCATACAAACGCATATCCGGCCCCACCATGCCGTATATGGAACCAACGTTGATAATCGAACCATTTCCCGATGCCTTTAAGCCTTCGGCGCAGGCCTGGGCCAAAACAAAAGGCGCGGTGAGGTTGACCTCCAAGGCCGCCCGCCAGCTCTGGGCGCTTTGTTCCTCAAAGGGCACTACCCAGCCGTCAAGGTTGCTGGTGCCAACAAAGGCGGCGCAGTTCACCAGGATGTCCAAGCGGCCCAGGTCGGTTATGGCCTTGGCTGCAGTCTGGCGCAGGGCTAATTCATCAGAGAGGTCACAATGAGCGCTCAAGATGATGCTTCCGGTGGCTTGGGCCAGCGCTTGGGCCGCGGCTGCGCAAGCATCCTCATGCAAATCCATGAGAGCCACGGCAGCGCCCAACTCAGCCAAAGCCATGGCCACCCGGCGGCCGATATGACCGGCCCCGCCGGTTACCAGGGCGGCCCGGCCTTTAAGATTCATCAAATCCGGCACCGTGCTCATTGGCTATTTCCTTTGCGGGTCATCAAAAACTCAGCAATCTTGAAATCCAGTTCGCTGTCGATATCCAGGGCGCGTTCCTCTGGGATGGTGACTGCCCGCACCTCACCCTGGAATATGCTCTCGGCCCCTAGCACGTAATCCGGCCTGGCAGCATAAGCCACGGTGGTCACGTCAAAAACCTTGGGAGCGGTCTGACGGAAGTGTACCCCCTCCGGTGGAGGGATTACCAAGCCAGCCCGATTGTCCGCGTCCAACACAACTTGATTGAAGTAAGGGTTGCGAGATGCCTCTTTTACAGTAATGACAATGTCCGCCTGGCTGCCGATTAAAGCCTCGATGCATTGGTCCAGGTCTTGGACCCCACGCAGGGGGCTGGTGGTGGGGATGGAGGCGAATATTTCAAAGGGGCCGAAATCCGGATGTTCTCGGATGGTTTCAATGGCGTGCCGCCAGGCCATCCACTCAGGCGAACGATCGCCGGCCAATTGAGCCGGACGCATAAATGGAACCTCTGCGCCATAGCTCTCGGCGATTTCTGCGATCTCTGGGTCTTCGGTGGAGACCACCACCCTATCCACCAACCGGCTTTTTAGTCCGCACTCAATGGCCCAGGCGATGAGCGGCTTGCCCGCCAAAGGACGGATGTTTTTGCGGGGAACCCCTTTGGATCCACCGCGCGCGAATATGAAACCGATAACCCTGGATTTCATGAGGTCACCGCTATCAGTTCTTTAATCTTTACGGCGGTCTTTAGGGAACCCACTCCCTCCGATAGCGGCACCAAAGGCTCCCTACCCTCCTCCACCGCATTCAACAAATCTTGCAGGCAAGCCAAGTAAGGTTGGTTGGAATCCCACTCCATGGGGAGCGCGACCTGTTCTCGGAGGTGACCATCCAGAACCAACTCCGCCCGGTTAGCAGCCAAATCAGCAATTATGGAGCCAATG